>JAJFVK010000019.1:0-300000 GCA_021371795.1 Planctomycetaceae bacterium
ACGTGGTCTGGCGAATTATGACCGACTGCAGAGACTATATCCCAAAAGGTTATAATCCTAAATCCTGAGAATCTTTACTTGTCAAAGAGCTATATAAAAAAATTTGTTATTTTATTCTTGACTCTCTATAGCTGGTCTTTCTCATAATTGATGCTAACTATATAGCCGATTTTTTGTAAAAATATCATAAAAACAATTTATAAAATTTGGAGCAAAACAGACCAAAGTATTAAGAAATAATTTGAGCATAACAATAAAAAGTCAGTGCTGTAAATTTTATTGTTTTTTTGCAATAATTGGTTTACTATCAACCTGTATATTTTTCGGATAATCAAAAATATAGGAATTGTTCACAATATCTGTGATAATGTTAAGGAGTAACAATATGAAAAAGAGAGTATTGGTTTTGGTTTTAATCTGCAGCAGCTTTCTTTACGCTCAATCCGCATTTAAAGTTGAGAAAAAAGTGTTTGGTCAGACACCCTGTGGCCAAAATGTAAACCTTTATACTCTAACTAATGCCAAAGGCATAAAAGTCGGTCTGATGGACTTCGGCGCGGCTCTGGTGTCAGCGGTTGTTCCGGACAGCAAAGGCCAATTTGCGGATATCGTTCTGGGCTATAATAATTTCAACGGCTATCTCTGCGAAAATCCGTATTTCGGCGGTATTGTCGGCAGATTCGGCAATCGCATCGCAAACGGCAGATTTACAATTGACGGTGTTGAATATATCCTCAATACAAACAATAACGGCCAGCATCTCCACGGCGGCATCAAGGGTTTCGACCGCGTGGTCTGGAAAAGCGAATCGTTTGAAAATGAAAAAGGCATCGGCGTAAAGTTCAGCTATTTGAGCAAGGACGGCGAAGAAAATTATCCAGGCAATTTGAATGTTACAGTTGTTTACACTTTGACCGCAGACAACGAATTGAAACTCGATTATACAATAACTACGGATAAAACGACTCCCGTGAACCTGACACAGCACGGCTATTGGAATCTTGCAGGCGAAGGCAACGGCGATATTCTTAAACACGAGATGATGATTAATGCTGATAAAATTACGCCTGTTGATAAAGTTCTTATTCCAACCGGCGAACTTCGCGATGTGAAAAATACTCCTTTCGATTTCACCGCACCGGCCGCTATTGGTGCAAGAGTTGACGCCAACGACCAGCAGCTTAAATTCGGCAAAGGTTACGACCATAACTGGGTTCTGAACAAAACTGATAATTCGCTGACGCCGGCGTGCAAAGTTTCAGAGCCGACAAGCGGCAGAATTCTGGAAGTTTACACGACCGAACCTGCTATGCAGTTTTATTGCGGAAACTTTTTGGATGGCTCAATCACAGGGAAAAGCGGCAAACCATATAATTTCAGAAATGCGATAGTACTCGAGCCGCAACATTTCCCGGATTCGCCGAACCATCCGGAATTTCCGAATACTATTTTGAAGCCCGGCGAAACATACAAATCGCAAACTGTTTATAAATTTAGCTGTCGGTAATATATACGGATTTTAATTTATTCTAAAAGTTTTTCAGCGGTTTGGTCGTCTGTTATCAGCGTTTTGATATATCCGCCTTTAATTGCGCCTTTTATGGAGGCTATGCGGTTTGTGCCTGACGTTACAGCTACTACTGCCGGCGTGTTTTTTTACTGCTCAAGTGAATTGTTTTGGATGTCATTGAGGTAAGATTATGTTAAAAAATGCTTTCTTGTTTCTAATTTTAGTGTCATTTTCAGCAGCATTCGCCGACGTTAATGTTGTTCCGCTGCCAAATTATGTGCAAATTTCTGATGCAGGCGCATTTAATATTGACAGCAATACAATTATTGTCGCGTCTGACGAGTTGGCCGCTATCGCAAAACAATTAGATGGATATTTGTCGCCTGCACTGGGTTATCATTTAGCTGTAAAAAAAACTGTGCATCCAAATTCGATTTGTCTTGGCATAGTCGATGATAATGAACTTGGCGATGAAGGTTATTGTCTTGATGTTAAAGCAGACGGAGTGAGTATTACAGCCAATACTTCAGCGGGATTATTTTACGGCATACAGACTTTAAGGCAGTTATTGCCTTATTATATTTTCAGTCGTGAAAAAATATGCGGCGTTGAATGGGGAATCCCGTGTCTGGCAATCCGCGATGTTCCGCGATTCAGTTGGCGAGGTATGCATCTGGATGTCAGCAGGCATTTTATGTCTGTCGAATTTGTAAAAAAATATATCGATCTGCTGGCGGTTCATAAAATGAATCGATTTCACTGGCATTTAACAGACGACCAGGGCTGGCGTATCGAAATTAAGAAATATCCCAAACTGACAAGCGTCGGCGCCTGGCGCGACAAATCACAAATAAGCCCCCGAAAGCAACCGCTGGTATATGAAGAGAAACGTTACGGCGGATACTACACGCAGGAACAAATACGAGATGTTGTTCAGTATGCCAAAGAACGGTATATAGAGATTCTGCCGGAAGTGGAAATGCCCGGCCATTGCGCTGCGGCTGTGGCTGCATATCCGCAGTTGTCCTGTCGTGGAACGGAAGGCACTGTAATGACGAAGTGGGGTTCAACTCTGGAGGTTTATTGCCCCGGCAAAGAAGAAGTGTTCAATTTTAACCAAAACGTGCTCGAAGAAGTGATGCGGCTTTTCCCATACGAATATATTCATATCGGCGGAGATGAGGTGAGAAAAGACAGATGGCGAGAATGTCCGCTGTGTCAGGCAAGAATGAAACATAAAAATCTGCAGGATGTCAACGAATTGCAGAGCTATTTTATAAAACGCATTGAAAAGAATCTGATGGCAAATAATCGCAAGCTCATCGGCTGGGATGAAATACTTGAAGGCGGTCTTGCTCCGCAGGCGACGATGATGTGCTGGCGCGACGCGAAATACGCTGTTGAAGCTATCAGGCAGGGACACGATGTTGTTATGTCGCCGACATCTCATTGCTACTTCGATCATTATCAGGGCGCCAAAGAGATTGAACCTTCGGCCATTGGCGGATTTTTGCCGTTAAGCAAAATATATGATTATAATCCGGTTCCCGCGGAAGTGACGGCCGAACAAGTCAGACATGTGCTCGGCGTTCAGGCTAATTTGTGGACGGAGTATATTCCAACGCATAAGCAGGCGGAATATATGGCTTATCCGAGAGGTTGTGCCTTGTCTGAAGCGGGATGGACGCAGCCGGAGAAAAAAAGTTATGACAATTTTATTTTAAGACTTAGTGAACATCTTAAACGGCTTGATAGTTACGATTTGAATTATCGGCGTTTATACAATTAACGAAAGGGATTTATGTTATTGCACGCAATAGACTGGATTATTATTGGCACATACATTGTTATCAGTCTGCTTATCGGCGTTATACTTTCAAAGCGAGCCGGCAAGAATACTGACAATTTTTTCTTAAGCGGCCGCAAACTGCCGTGGTGGATTGCCGGTACGAGTATGGTCGCGACCACTTTTGCCGCTGATACGCCTTTGGCTGTAACGGAACTTGTCACGCAGAAAGGAATCGCCGGCAACTGGCTTTGGTGGAATATGGTGTTCGGCGGTATTCTTACCGTGTTTTTCTTCGCGCGTCTTTGGCGAAGGGCGGGCATTATGACAGACTGTGAATTTGTGTCGATTCGATATTCCGGCAGTGCCGCGAAATTCCTTCGCGGTTTCCGAGCAGTATATATCGGCGTTGTTATGAATATGATTGTGATGGCGTGGGTTAATCTGGCGATGGTAAAAATTTTGGCTGTCGTGTTTCCGAATATGACATTTTTTGGAATCAGGGAATTGGCATTCGCCGGCTTTACCTTTTCAAGTCATTTTCTCGCGGTTGTCTGCCTGATGTTTTTGGTGGCTATATATTCATCAATGTCCGGGCTGATGGGCGTTTCAATAACTGACGCGTTTCAATTTACAATGGCGATGACGGGCTGCATAGTTCTGGCTGTTTATGCCGTCAAGAACGACGCAATCGGCGGAATCGCAGGACTAAAAGAAAAATTACCGCAATGGGTCTTCCATTTTACTCCGGATATTCAAAATGCGTCTGATGTTGCTGCTGGTTCGGCCGGCCTGCTGAAAATGAGCGTTACAGCATTTGTTGCTTATCTCGGCGTTCAATGGTGGTCCAGTTGGTATCCCGGCGCAGAGCCGGGCGGCGGCGGTTATGTCGCGCAGCGTATGATGTCGGCGAAAAATGAAAAACATTCTCTTTTCGCGACCTTATGGTTCAATATCGCTAACTATGCGGTTCGTCCCTGGCCGTGGATTATTGTCGCGTTGTGTTCGCTGGTGATGTTTCCCGAACTTTCCCAGGCGGACAAGGGCAAAGGTTTTGTGATGGTTATGGTCAAAGTTTTGCCGCCGGGGTTGATAGGGCTTCTTATCGCAGCTTTCTTTGCCGCGTATATGTCAACAATCGCATCACAGACGGTGTGGGGAACTTCATATATCATCAATGATTTGTTCCGTCCGTTTATCAAGCCAAACGCCGATGAAAAATATTATGTAATGGTTTCAAGAATTACAACGTTTCTGCTGATGGTTTTGTCGTTGTTTGTTACTTCTAAGCTCGAAACGATAAGCGGGGCGTGGAAGTTTGTGCTTGCATGCAGCGGCGGTATCGGACCGGTTTTGCTGTTTCGGTGGTTCTGGTGGCGAATTAACGCATGGTCTGAAATATCTGCAATGCTTGCTCCATATTTTATATATCCGTGGCTGCTGTACAAGGGAGTATCTTATGAATCTTCGCTGATGATTATTGTCGGCTGGTCAACAGTCGTCTGGCTGCTTGTAACATTCCTGACAAAGCCCAGCGATGAGAAGGTACTCAAGGAATTTTATGCGAAGGTTCACCCCGGCGGATTCGGCTGGAAACCGATTGCGGATAAAATGCCGGAAGTTAAAGCGGATAGCGGTTATTTTGCGCTGTTTGTAAACTGGATAGCCGGCTGTATAATGGTGCTTTGTGTACTTTTTGGAATTGGTAAACTGCTTTTTGTTGGAACTGTGCAGGGACTGGCTTATTTCGCAGTGGCATTGGTTGCAACCGGTGTTATTTATTTTAACATGTCCAAGACAAATTTTAGTGATAAAGAAGCAAGTGCATAAAATAACTGAAAAATAATATGGAAGTCAAAATTGATAATAGAACAAAAAAAGTCTAAAAAAAAGCGGCTTTAAAAGAAAAAGGTTTTTGCTTGCATTAATTGTGTGTTTTTTTGTATAATGACTCACAGTAAGCAGTTATATGATTTATGGCTGAGAAATTGAGAGCCGTACACTTGTCCATCGCTGGAAGAGTGTACGGCTTTTTTTATGGCTATTAAGAAATAGGAAATTGAGATGGATCTATCAGCGATACGTACATTTTTTGCACCGGCGCCTCATATTCCGCGATTGCCGGATGAACAGGTGAAGAGGCTGTATCCCCGTTTCCGCTGGAGCATCATTGAATCGACATTCATCGGCTATGGCACTTTTTATCTTGTTAGAAACAATCTCGCAGTTGTTGCCAAAGATATGGAAGGCGCATTGCATTATTCGCATTCGATGATAGGCAGTATACTTGCGATATCTGCCATAACTTATGGTATTGGCAAGTTTCTTATGGGGGCGGTTTCCGACAGAAGTGATGCCCGCAAATTTATGGCATTCGGGCTTATTCTTACTGCGATATGTAACTTGTTTTTCGGTGCTGTGAGCAATTACTATATGCACCTTTTTCTCTGGGGCTTGAATGGTTTTGTACAGGGAATGGGCTGGCCGCCATGCGGGAGGTCTCTGGGACACTGGTACAGCGTGCGTGAAAGAGGCACTATTTTCAGTACGTGGAATACTTCGCACAATGTTGGCGGGGGCATAGCCGGTGTATTAGCTGCGGAAGCTGCCGTGGCATTTGGCTGGCGAAATGCGTTTTATTTTCCTGCGTTGATAGCAATTGTGGGTGCGGTTTATTTATTTTGGAGATTGAGAGATACACCTCAATCGGTAGGACTACCATCGATTGAAGAATATAAAAATGATTTTACAGAGGCTGAAAAGCTGCATGGTACTCTTGAAAAAGAGCTAAGCACAAAAGAGCTTTTTGTAGACTATGTTCTGAAAAACAAATATATCTGGATTTTGGCAATAGCCAACTTTTTTGCATACATTGTCAGGTATAGTATGTTGGATTGGGGATGTATGTATCTTCGTGAAGTTAAAGAAGCTACGTTGAGTGACGGCGGTATAGCGGTTTTCGCTCTTGAGTTTGGCGGGATTCCTTCTACGATACTTTTTGGCTGGCTGTCTGACAAGCTCGGGGGCAGACGCGGGATGGTTTCTGTTTTTTGTATGGTTCCAATAGTGCTTGCGTTTATTGGGATTATTTTAAATCCTGTCGGTCGTCTCTGGGTTGATATGTGGCTGCTTGTGCTTATCGGTTTTTTCATTTATCCTGTCATCAACCTGATAACAATTATCGCGCTAGATTTGTCGGGCAAAAAAGCTATAGGTACTGCCGCGGGATTTATCGGCTTGTTCGGTTATATCGCCAGAACTGTTCAGGCGGCAGGGTTTGGTACAATGTTGGATCGTTTTACTAAAACATACGGCAGTAAAACCGCGTGGGATATTATTTTGTGGTCAATTGTTGGCTGCGCTGTGCTTTCGATTATTTCGCTGGCATTTACATGGAAATTGAAACCAAAAGTGTAAAGGATTAAAATGATGAAAAGAAGTATATTTTGTTTGATAGTACTGTTTATTGGTTTTATAGTAAGCGGCTGTATGGCTGAAACATCAAAAAACAGTGTTTGTCCCGAAATTGTGGGCCATCGCGGCTCGTCGTTCACTGCTCCTGAAAATACACAGGCGTCTTTTATGCTTGCCTGGCAGCAGGACGCGTATGCGGCTGAATGTGATGTCTATCTGACAAAAGACAAGCAGATTATGATTATGCACGACAAGTCTGCCAAACGCACCGGCGGCGTCGATGTGAATATTACAGATGCCAATTCAGATACTCTTGCAAAAATAGATATCGGTTCATGGAAAGACGCAAAATACAAAGGCGAGAAAATTCCCTTTCTTAAAGATGTCATCAAATCAATTCCCGAAGGCAGAAAACTTATTATCGAAGTGAAAAGCGGTACTGAAATTCTGCCTTATCTGGAAGAAATAATAAAGAAAAGCGGCAAAAGAAAACAATTAGAAATAATTTCCTTTAATTTCGATGTTGCCCTCGGCTGCAAAAAGCTGATGCCGGATATTCCGTCATATTGGCTTATAACCACTGAACAAAACAAGGAAACCAAACAGCCGATACCGCACAGTTTGAAGGATGTTGACAAAGTCAAAGCCGCGGGGCTTGACGGTATAGATTCGCATTACGCGGGCGTTACAAAAGAATTCGCAGACAAACTTCACGCTGATGGTATGAAGCTGTATGTCTGGACGGTTGATGAATTAGCTGACGCACAGAAAATGAAAGATATGGGTGTTGACGGAATAACTACCAATAAGCCTGACGTTATGCTGGAGTATTTTAAAAATCAGAAAGAAGCCAAATAATGAGCGATGCGGATAAAAAAGACGTAATTATCGCGGCAGTGAGCTCGGTGGAAAAATTAGATGCGGCGATTGCTTCCGGCTGTAAAACTCTTTTCCTGCTGACCGGTAATGTGTTTAATCTTCATGGGTTGATTGAAAAAATACACAAAGCTGATAAGAAAGTTTATGTCGATATTGATTTCATTGAAGGTTATGGCAAAGACGTTGTGTTTTTGGAATACCTGCATCAGGTGTTAAAACCGGACGGGATTATTACGACGCGCGGGAATTTAATAAAAAAAGCGAAGAGTCTTGGTCTTTTCGCAGTGCAGCGGATTTTTGTATTTGATTCGATGTCGCTCGATTCCGGCATAGATTCCGTGCAGAATATAAAACCCGATGCGGTGGAGATATTGCCGGGTATTATGCCGAGAATTATACAGAAAGTCCGTGAAAAGACGAAGCTTCCCGTGATAAGCGGCGGGTTAATATCTGAAAAAGAAGATGTTGATGCTGCGGTAAATGCAGGCGCTATTGGAATTTCCACCGGCAATATAAATCTTTGGAATTCGTATTAGTAATAAGGGAATACTGTTTTAATAAAAAGTAAATAACACTTTAGGTCGAGAAATTGAGAACCGTATAGTGTTATCCGCAATGAAAGTTGCGTGATAGCGTTATACGGTTTTTTTATTGGTTGATTTGTGAAAGGTAATATGTACGACATTGCGATTATTGGCGGCGGAATCACAGGCTGCTTTATAGCTCGGCAGTTGAGCCGATATGAGTTGAAGACTGTAATATTGGAAAAGAACGACGATGTTGCCGATGAGACGACAAAAGCCAACAGCGGTATAGTTCACTCCGGCTATGACGCCAAGCCGGGCACACTCAAGGCGGAACTCAACAGACTCGGCAATCCGATGTTTGAGCAGGTTTGCAGCGATTTGGATGTTGCGTTTCAAAGAAACGGGTCATTAACGATTGCGACAAACGATGAGGAAACGGCCTTTTTAAGGGAACTTTACGAAAGAGGTCTGGCGAATAAAATTCCGCAAATATCATTAATCTCAAGCGATGTGATTCAGAAGATTGAGCCTAATCTTAATCATAATGTACAGTGCGCTCTGCTTGCCGGAACGGCAGGCATTGTTGACCCGTTCGGGCTTGCAATCGCGCTGGCGGAAAATGCCGTTGATAACGGCGCAGAATTGAAACTCCAAACGCAGGTTACAGGCATCAGTCTGCGGAATGGCGTTTACGAACTGCAAACTGACAACGGTGTTTATCGGGCAAAATATGTGATTAATTGTGCAGGCGTGCATGCTGATAAAGTGAACGAATTATTGTGTCCGGCTTCTTTCAGGATTGTGCCGCGAAAGGGCGAATATCTGGTTTACGACAAGAAATGCGCAAGTTTTGTAACCCGTGTTATATTTCAATGTCCGTCATCAAAAGGCAAAGGCGTATTGGTTTCGCCGACAGCACACGGCAATCTTTTGGTTGGTCCTAATTCAACAGAAATCTCGGACAAAGACGATGTTGCGACAACGCCTTGCGGAATTGAGGAAATTCTTTCTGTCGCGGCCAAAAGCGTTGAAAAGCTGCCGAACCTGCCGATAACGAATTTCGCGGGTCTGCGGGCAACGGCTGATACAAACGATTTTATTATCGAAGAGCTCAAAACTCATAAAGGTTTTGTAAATGTCGCCGGTATTGAATCGCCGGGGCTGACGGCATCGCCTGCGATAGCGGAATATGTGATAGAAATTTTGAAATCTTCCGGATTGCAGTTGAAAGAAAACCCAAAATTTAATCCGAAGCGCAAGCCTATGATACATTTTATGGAGCTTACAGACGCACAGAGAAATGAATTGATTAACAAAGACAGGCGTTTCGGCAGGATTATATGCAGATGTGAAAACATAACGGAAGGCGAAATCGTTGATGCGATTCATCGCAACGCAGGCGCTCGCAGCGTTGACGGCGTAAAACGCAGAATTCGCGCGGGTATGGGACGCTGCCAGGGCGGTTTTTGTTCGCCGAGAGTGATTGAAATTCTTGCAAGAGAACTCGGCAAAGATGAAACCGAAATTTTAAAGGACGGCAGGGGAACATATATTACAACCGGAAAGAATTAAATATGATAAATGCAGTCAGTGAAAATAAATTGTCTTATGATGTCGTGGTTATCGGCGGCGGGCCGGCAGGATTGGCCGCGGCGATAGAAGCCAGAAAAAACGGCATCGAAAAAATTCTGCTGCTCGAACGCGACAGGGAACTGGGCGGTATTTTGCAGCAGTGCATTCATAACGGTTTCGGCCTGCATATTTTCAAGAAGGAATTAACCGGCCCGGAATATGCGGAAAATTTTATAAATGAGCTGAAGTGTTTAAATATAGAATATATGCTCGATACGATGGTTCTCGATGTCAGCAAAACGCGAGTCATTACGGCGGTTAATCCTGCGAAAGGTCTGCTGAAGATTCAGGCAGGGGCGGTAATTCTCGCGATGGGATGCAGAGAACGCACACGCGGAGCGCTTTGTATCGCCGGAACAAGACCGTCCGGCGTTTTCACAGCAGGTGCCGCGCAGAGATTGGTGAACATCGAAGGCTGTATGGTAGGAAAGAAAATCGTAATTCTCGGCTCCGGCGACATAGGTTTGATTATGGCGCGAAGACTTACATTGGAAGGTGCGAAAGTTGAGGCTGTGCTTGAGGTGATGCCGTATCCAGGCGGACTGACTCGCAATATCGTGCAGTGTTTGCAGGATTTCGATATTCCGCTGCTTCTTAGCCATACCGTAGTGAATGTTTACGGACGCAAACGCGTTGAAGGCGTTGATATTGCGCAAGTGGACAAAAGCCGCAAAGTAATACCCGGCACAACAAGGCATATCGAATGCGATACAATGCTGCTGTCGGTGGGATTGATACCTGAAAACGAACTTTCATCGAATTGCGGTATAACGCTTGATGCCGTGACGGCAGGGCCGATAGTCGATGAAAAAATGCAGACCAGTATCGATGGAGTTTTCGCGTGCGGAAATGTCGTGCACGTTCATGATTTGGTTGATTATGTTACCGACGAGAGCAGAAGAGCCGGCAAAAGCGCCGCTGAATATGTTCGATGCGATTCAACGTATACGGTAACTAAAATCAAAGCGGTTGCTGACAAGAAAGTGCGATATGTTGTTCCGCAAATAATTCGGCTGAATGGTGAAAAAGGCGATTTGGAATTTTTCCTTCGGAGTCAGGATGTCTATTATGACGCGTCAGTCGTTATCAGTATGGATGGCAAACAGATTAAAACTATAAAGAAGAAACATCTTGTGCCCGGCGAAATGCAGCACATTAAACTCGAAAGAAAATCTTTGCTGCCGGTGCACTCTGGAAGTTCAACTATCTCGATATCAATTGAAAGTTAGACAATGAATAATAAAGAAATGATATGTATTGTATGTCCGATGGGGTGTCGTATGACGGTGTCTGTTAATGGCGAAGTTTGTTCTGTTGATGGTAATAAGTGCGACAGGGGCCAAAAGTACGCAACTGATGAGACGACTAATCCGCTGCGTACGGTAACATCAACTGTCAGGATTGCCAACGCCGAAATTAGAAGGCTTCCGGTAAAAACTGTACAGGCATTTCCAAAAGGTAAAATGTTTGAGTTGATGAGTGTGTTAAAACAGGTGGAAGTCAAGACGCCGGTAAAGATGGGGGACGTAATACTGCAAAATGCACTGGGTACCAATATAGATGTCGTGGCATCGCGCACCGTTAAGTAGTAATTGTAAAAAACAATTACTACTTATGGCTGAAAGTTGCTTTTTATGAAGATGATAAATTTATTTTGCAGCCAGTGCAAGTTCCGCTTGTTCCTGTGGAACCTGCGTTAAACTGTGTACCTGTAGAAATTCGTCGTATCTTCTCACAAACGCGTCAACGACTATCGGGTCGAAATGTTTGCCGCGTTCTTCCTTTATCATAGTAAAGGCAAGTTCCGGCCTGAAAGCGACCTTGTAAACGCGAGAACTTGTGAGCGCGTCGAAAACGTCTGCAATCGCGACAATTCGCGCGGCCAAAGGTATTTCCTGTTCTCTTAAGCCTTCAGGATAACCGGCACCATTGTATTTTTCGTGATGATATTTTGCGATATCGGCTGCCATATCAAGGAAGCTTTCGCCGGCGGCAAGTATCGTACTGCCTAATGCCTGCCAGCCGATAACCGTATGCTGTTTCATTACCTCAAATTCTTCATTGGTAAGCGTTCCCGGCTTTAACAGGATATTGTCGGGTATGCCGATTTTGCCGATGTCGTGCAGCGGACTCGAACGATAAAGATTTTCAAGAAATTTATTGTCGATCCATTGCGAATACGGGCCTTTGCGTCTCAACTCTTCGGCAAGAATGTGCGAATAGCTGCGGATGCGTTCGAGATGTTCGCTGTTTTCCGGGTCTCTCGATTCGGCAAGCGAAGCCAATACGAACACTGCGGCGTCACGAGTTTCTTCAATCTGCTGCGTTCTGTCTTTCACAAGTTTGTCGAGATCGTTCAGAAGCTCCCATTTTTCCGTCAGTGAACATGCCATCTGGCGGACTTCGATATTATCGAAAGGTTTTTTCAAAATCAAAAACCGTTCAGTTTGTCCGAGTTGTTCGGCAATTTCAGACCATGTGTAATCGGAATATGCCGAGCATATAACGACCTGCAATGAAGGCTGAACTTTCCAGAGTTTTTCGATTGTCTGCAAACCGTCCCAGCCGGACTCCATTCTCATATCGACAAAGGCAAGCGCGTAAGGTTTGCCTGTTCTTGCGGCCTCTACAATTTTTTCCAATCCTTCGTGGCCGTCAAATGCGCAATCGACAGTAAAATCAGCGGCATTTTGTATATTAGCATTGCCGGCGGAGTTTCCGAATACCGCGGTTCTGGCTTTGTCCAGCAGTGTGTGCTGCGAATTTTCAGAGAGAATCTTTCTGAAATCGTCATGTATCGATTGCTTATCGTCGACGATGAGTATTCTTTTATTTTTGTTTTCATTTTTTATTTGCATTTTGTACCTCTATGTTGGTCAATGGAAGTTCAAGTGTAAATGCGGCCCCTCTATTGTTGCCGAGGCTTTGGACGCTAATTGTTCCGTGCATATCGTCAATAGCCATTTTACAGCTGTGCAGTCCAAAGCCGTGACCAGTAGGCTTTGTTGTAAAACCGCTTGAAAAAATCTTGCTCAAATCTTCCGGCTTTATGCCGGTTCCATTGTCAGAAATTTCAATTTTTATTGTATTTTCAGCCGTTTTGGCCGTGCGTATCATTAAAAGCCTCGGTCTGTTCTGACTTTCCGCCAAAGCCTGCTGTGCGTTGTCAATAAGGCTTACAAGAATCTGCAAAACCCGCTGCTTATCGATTAGGATTTTGCCGAGATCCTGAAATTCGCGTATAACATCTATTTTATAGTATTCCAACCCCGCGTTGTTTATTTGAATGGAGTTTTCAATAAGGTCGCACAGGCTAACCAAATCTTTCGGATTATCCTGCGTGTAAAGCCTTTGGGAATTGACGACGGCCTTGACGTGTTCAATGTTTTTTATCAGCGAAGTGAGATTGTCAAGAATTTCATCTTTCTGCTTTGCAGAGTGACTTGCCGCCTCGAAAAGATATTCCGGAATGTGTTTTCCGCCGGCGTCGTTTGTAAGGTAGTCGGCCAGATTACCGCTGTTCTGTTTGAGCATTTCAGCGAGCTTCTGAATATTGGCCAGTTCCGAACGGTGAACCTTTTCGTAAGCAAGTTCCGCCGATACGTTGACGCTGTTTAAAAGATTTCCAACGTTGTGCAGAACGCCGGAAGCGACTTCGGCCATACCGGCACGATGTGCCGTTTCCATCAGTTTTTTATATGTAAGCTCTAACTGCAGATTGACCTGATCGAGTTGTTTCTGGGAATCCTGGGTTTTCTGGCGGGATTTCCGCATTTCATCTTCATAATATATGACCTTTTCGCCGACTTTGATGCGGCTCCTGATAATATTCTTGTCGAACGGCTTGCAGAGATAGTCGTCCGCACCGCTGTCAAGCGCGTTTACGATTTCGCGATTGTCAGCTTCATTTGTCAGGAAGATTATATATGTATATTTGTCGTTATCGAGTTTGCGGGTTTTGCTGCACAGTTCCAGCCTGTCCATTTCAGACGCAACCCAATCGATGAGAACGATTTCCGGCCTTTGAGCTGTAATCATGTCCCATGCCTGATTAATATCGTCCGCCGTAAGAACCTGGTAGTTCCAGCTCTCAAGATGGTTTTGCAGTATCATCCTTGATGATGTATCATCTTCAACTATTAGTACTTTCATCAAGAGTTCTTCGGCAAAAAAGCAGGGCAGGTTCACTGGATTATCAGTGTTTTTTGTCAAAAAACGCGGTTTTGTACTCAATTCAAAGAAAAAGTACTGTTTTTCGGACAGCAAATTCAAGATTTTTCAGGAAAAGTCCGAAAATATATATGGTTTAATACTTTAATTCAGGATAATGCTATGCTTCAGGACAATAATAACCATGCTGTCGAAGACAAGATTTTCAGTCGCAAGAAGTCGCTCATGACTGTTCAGCAGTACGCCAGCAGTCAGGGAATTTCCACCGGCGTGGTAGATGAATGCGCAAAACTGGGCGTTGTTCAGGTCAGAAAGCATAAGAATAAGATGTTCATAGTGGATTTGCCGCTTGATGCGAACAAAAACGCTCGTCGGCAGGAAGATGATAAGCCGGTTGAGCAGATAAACACTATTGAACAGGCACAGAAGATTACCGATATGGTGAACAAAATTTTCCAGCCCAGCCGTCAAATCAGTAAGCCGGCCGCTGCCGCCAAACCTGTTTTGTCCAAGCCGGAATCTATATCGAAGCCTTCCGCTGCAATTCCAGATTTGAAGTTGTTTGCGCAGGAAGAAAAAGAAGCGCCGACGGTTAAATTCGAAAAATTTGAGCCGGCGCCGCAGTTTAAAGTTTCATCGATGCGGAAAATTTCAGACGCATTTAAAGTTGCTGCCGGCAGCAGAGTTCTGCTTGGTATTCTGTCAATCGGAATAATTGCCAGTCTTTGCGTGTATTCCTTGACGAGCTATCAAAATCAGATTCAGCAGAAAAAACTTCAAAGAGCCTACGCAAGCATTACCCAACTGATTAACGAATACGACAATGCAAACCGCAAGGTGAAACTATACGAACTTGATACCGCCAACTGGCGTGCCGAAGCGCAAAGGAGCAAAAAATCCATTGCCTCGCTCGAAGTTGAGTTGGTACAGACAAAAGAAAGACTTTCGCAGACACAGGACGATCTTGCTACAACACAGCAAAATCACGTCGATACCCTGAAAAAACTCAATGAGCAGATTCAGGCAATCACCACAAAAATTAAGTCTTCAAAAAAAGAAAATTAGGCTTTTTGCATAAAAATCGTTAATTTCCTGCTCACACACACTTTACGCGCACAATCTCTGTAAAAATATCACATTTTTTAAGGCAAACACGGAATTTTTGTAATATTGTGTTGGGCGTTACGACTAATATAATAACAAAAGACGTTTTTTGGAGTTTGCGGAATTTAATGACCAACTGGCAGGTTATCCTGAACGAACACGGCAGGGCTGTATGGAATACCGCGTACAGACTGCTCGGCAATGACGCTGATGCTGCCGATTGTTTTCAGGAAACCTTCGCCGATGCGTTGACGTTCTCCAGACAACGACAGGTGAAAAATTTCAGAGCGTTGCTTCTGCGATTGGCAGCGTGCAGAGCACTTGATGTTCTTCGGCAAAGAAATAAAAAGACAACGCCGATATCGTTCGAGCAAATTCCGGATTTTGATGTGCCTTCGTCTGATTGTCCGGCTTGCGATGCTGAAAATAAAGAACTCGGCGAAACTCTTATAAAAGCATTTGCCAAACTCGACAAAGATGAAGCGGAAATTTTTTACCTTAGGCACATTGAAAATTTAAGTGCGTCAGAAATTGCGCAAACATTCGGTCTGAAAGAAAATCATATAGGCGTGATTATACACAGAACAAAAAATAAATTGAAAACATTACTGCAAAATTCTTACGGTGATTAATCGGAGATTAATATGGAAAATAATGATGACATTCTGAACAGGGCTATTGATGCGTTTAAAAATCGTCCGACAGGCGAATTGCCGAATGATGTTGTCAAACAAACCGCTCATTGGCTCAAGGCTTCACAGAATCGCGGCAATCATTTATGGTCAATCTTCAGGCCGTCACTTGCCGCTGCGGTAGTGTTAATAGCGGCTTCTGCGCTTATCTATTTTTTTGTCTCGAATTTCAACACAGGCTCCGTTGCATGGGCAGATGTGCAGCACTGCATTCAGCGAATAACGTTTGCGCATTGTTATAACACTCGCGGCAGAGATACCGAAGCGTGGTACATCAATGGCGTGCTTTATTTTATGGAAGAAGATACAATTTCCAAAGACGACGGCAAAACGAAATATGTTTATAATACCGCAGGTGAACTGCTGTCGTACAGTCCTTCGGATTTTGGCGAATTAATGCTTGGCGAAAATGCTTCGCCGTTTGTCCTCTTGACGCAGGGCGTTTTTGAATACGACAGTAACGAGGTGAACAGCAAAGTACCGGTTTATATAGGTGAAGATTTGCTGGTCTATAAATTCGATGCGTCGAAATCGATGGAAAGCTGGGCGAAAGGCGTTGTAATCACTGCCGGCAGACAATCAAAACTGCCTATTTATATAAAACTTATTCCCAAAGATTCGACAAAACAGACTGATATTTTCATCTTCGATTATGAAAAACAGGAACTGCCCGAAGCGGTAAATCGAATCGCTGCCAAACCACAGGAAACAAAGTAAATTAAAAGTTCAAAAATTTTCTACGGAGATACTATGCGCACTAATAATAAACTTAACGGTTTTACACTTGTTGAACTGCTTGTCGTAATTTCAATAATCGCTATGCTTTTGGGCATTCTGCTGCCGGCGTTGAGTTCTGCAAGGGGATTGGCGCAGCGTACCGTCTGCACATCTAATATTCGCCAGTGCGTTATCGCCTGCGGACTTTACGCTCACGATTATAGCGGCTATCTCCCGCTTGGAAATCTCTGGGACAAAGATGATGAGCCGGAAGGCTGGCTGGATGTAAATTACAAAACTGCCCTTAAAATACATTTAAACTACGGCGTTGCCGAAACCAGCGCGATGTGTACATCGTGGAATTTTGAGCGTGATAAATATTTTTACGAGCCGGAGAACAATTCCGACACTAATATCAAACTCGGCGGAACAAGAATCGGCTACATATATTACGGCAGACGTTTTGATAAAGAGGGCAATACTTACAGCCCGCAACTGCCGGACGGTTCGATCTATAAGTCTCCGAAAAAATTGGAAAACTGTACGAAAAAATCCGTAACATCGCCGACGCTGTTCACCTGTTTCCATTGGGACAGCGTAAGCACCGGCGGAAAATGGGGCGCGAAAATTCCTCACACAACTAACGGCAGGGGTGTATTTTACCCGGCCGGCACGAAAAAATTCACACCCGCTCCTCGCGGCCTTGTAACCGGATACATCGACGGCTCGGCCGAATGGGTCAAATGGAAAAACCTTAAATGGTTCGAACAGGCCGGCAGCCTTCGCATATATTACAGCCCAAAAATAAACTGATATTTCCAGTTCTGTCAGGCACTTATAAAAATTTGTAAATAATTTTTAAAAATTCCGTTGACAACTTCTACAAGTGTAGTAGTATGCTTCTAAATATGTAGTAAGGAGTTCGCTATGAAACTGACGGAAACAGAATGGCAGATAATGAATGTGCTGTGGGAGCGATACCCGACGACCGCACGAGGAATCGCCGAGAGGCTGCCTGCGGATGTTGAATGGGCGTACACAACGATAAAAACTCTCCTGGCCAGGCTCGTCGAAAAAGGCGCAGTCAAAGAAAACAAAAAGCAAAACACCAGCCTTTACGAGCCTTTAATCACCAAGCAGAACGCAAGGCGAAGCGCTTTGAAGATATTGGCCAATCAGGCGTTCGATGGTGCGTTTGGGCCTTTGATGCACTTTCTTCTCGAAAATGAGAAATTGACAGGTACTCAAAAAAATGAGTTACTCAAAGCAATTCAAGAACACGATAAGAAGGAGAAAACAAAATGATGAACTTATTAAATCAATTCGCGGAAGGGTGGTTTAGTTGGCAGATTTCAATGTTGTGGCAGGTCGCGATATTAATTGCGATTGTCGCCGCTGCGGATTTTATTTTGCGAAAATGGGCTTGGCCGCAGGTGCGCTATGCGCTGTGGCTTTTAATTCTTGTAAAACTCGTTTTGCCGCCTTCGCTTACTTCGCCGGCAAGTTTCACTGCGGAAATACCGTTTGTTGTTCAACAAACACTGACTAACACTGACGATAACACTGACATACACAGACGCATACCAAATTTGAATTCCGAATTACCGAAATTTGAAATTCAAAATATCCAAGAGATTGCTTCGCCGGTGGTTCGCAATGACAGTATTGTGCCGACGACGATAGAACCCCGTCATAGTGATGACGGGGCTAATCCTGTTGTTTCGTGGAAAGTCTATGCCTTGTGCGTTTGGGCGTTTGGAGCGGTTTTATTAACGTTATGGCTTGTTTTGAGATTGCATTCACTTCGCAGAGAGCATCTGAAAAGCGAATCGAAACTGCCGACAGATTTGGAAAATTTGTTACAGACAACCGCGCAAAGAGTTAGTTTGAAAAATGTGCCGCAGATTATTTTGACAAATAAAATCTGCTGCCCGGCGGTGTTTGGAGTTTTTAATCCTGTGCTGCTGATGCCTGCTGAAAAACTAAAGGATATGACCGCGCAGGATGCCGAGCATATATTTTTGCACGAGCTTTCGCACATAAAGCGGGGCGATTTGCTGGTGCATGCGATTTATATGATTCTGCAAATTGCGTATTGGTTTAATCCGCTGCTTTGGATAATACGCAAACATATTCAGAATCTGCGTGAGCTTTGCTGTGATGCCGCTGTCGCGAGTGTTTTGAAGGAGAAAACGGCCGCCTATAGACAGACTCTGCTTGAGACTGCCCGGCGTTTGGTGGCCGAACCGGTTGACCCGGGACTTGGACTGCTTGGGCTTTTCGAGAATTCAGGCCGGCTTATAGACAGGCTGCGCTGGCTTGAGAAAAAAAGCTGGAAGTATAGGCCGCTTCGAATCGCGACAGTTTTTATTGTAATTTGTATTATGTCGGCGTGTGTGCTGCCGATGACAAAAAATAAGGCCACAGAGAATAAAAATGGAAAAAATACTTTAGCCACAGAGAACACAGAGGTCACAGAGGTAAAAAAAATAAAACAAATGGATTTTGTGATTAAAGGCAGAGTAACAGACGCACAGACAGGAAAGCCGATAGCGGACGCAAAGGTTGGTGATGTGGATGAGTATGCAGGCGGCAAGTTTTTTGCGGTTACAGATACAAACGGCGATTACAGTTATAAAACATATTATGAAGAGCATAACGTAAAATGCACCGCAGCAAGTTATAAAAGCGAAAATGAAACGCTGCTTACTAAATTTTTCGGCAGCGAAAAAGAAAAAGTAATAAATTTCCAATTAGCCACAGAGAAAAATAGAAACTCTAAATATCAAAATTGGGTTGACAAGATTTGTGCTTTGAAAAATCATAAACAAGCTGCCTTTGTGGTTATACCGCAACTGTTGGACGAATCTCCTGATTTTGCCTTAAAGACGGTACAAGAAGCTTGGCCGAAACTTACTAATTATAAAGTCAAACAGGGGATTCTCAAGGCATTCCATTTTGCAAAACATCCGTATGTGCTAACGGTATTGAATTTAGGTGTTCATGACTCAAACGGCCAGGTAGTAGCGTATGCTTTAACTTATGTTTCAGAATATTCCGGTGTCAAGTTTCCCGGCTTTGGCGATGAGTATCTCCAATGGTATGAACAAAATAAGAACAAGACGCCTGACCAGATATTTAGCGAAAATAAAACAATTCGAAATGCGAATCTTGATCAGACGTTAGACAAAATGCTTGATAGTTTTAAAAAGGGAAGTGATCGAACTGATTTGTGGAATTATGCCGGGACTTTGGGTGATGCTAAATATGTATTTGCGATTCCGGCAATGATTGGGATTATTGATGCTGACAATTCTTATGATACAATCTATGGCGTGGGGTATTTTGGGTTGACCAAGATTACTGGTGTTGATTATAGCCCATTCCATGATGGTACATGGTGGCACAGATGGTGGCAGAAGAATAAGACTAACTATCCGCAACAAGTTCAGGGAACTTCAATTCCCGAATTGCCAAAGACATCTAACGGCCGTTCTTACACTCCGTACCCGGATGATATCGATATGGTTGATGGTTTGATTCGTTGGATACTGCCTCGCTACTTGCAACTTATGAATGGATATCCAGATTGGAATAGTGTCGGGCAGGAATTTACAAAGTGGCAGGCACACAAAGCCATTCCTTATTTAATTGCTGCTATTGATGCAGATAGCAAAGGCACACTGGTTTATAATATCGGGTACTATGGATTAGTGGGATTAACAGGAGTTCCGTATGATAAAAGCCATGATGCTGCTTGGTGGAAAGACTGGTGGCAAAAAAATAAATCTCGTTATCCTGAAGAAATTCAGTCTTTGGATATTGAACAAATCAAAAAAGATTTTTTAAACAGTTCACAATCTGAAGCTGCCGAGAAAAATGATGATTCACGCAGTTTGTTAATGGAACGTAAAGAGATATTAGAAAAGACATTGCGAACTGTGGAGATGAAACATCAGACCGGTCAAGCGGACTCCATAGAACTTTTAAATGCCAAAATAGATTTACTGCGTGCTGAAAGTGAATTGGCACAAACTCCTCAAAAACGAATTGAAATTGCAGAGCAAATTGCAGATTTATATAAAGAGCAGGAAAAAATAACAGAGACATTGGTAGCTGCCGGTCGGGCTACTCAAGATGAACTGAACAAAATAAAACTTCAGAGATTAGATGCTGAAAAGGAGCTTGCCGAAGCAAAAACTAATCGGGATGTAGGTTTCAATGGTAAATTACCGCTGCATCTTGCTGTAATGGGCAATCATCAGGATACTGCGGAGATGCTTATTTCCAAAGGTGCGGATGTGAACGCAAAGGATTCTGACGGCAACACACCTTTGCATTTGGCCGCATCAAACGGCAGTCCGCCTATGTGCGAATTTCTTATTGGAAAAGGGGCGAATTTAAATGCGAAAAATATGAAAGGCCGCACGCCGCTTGATTTGGCTTCTGCCAACGGCCATCGCCAAACAGCCGAACTGCTGATTTCAAAAGGTGCGGAAGTATCGCTTGATAGTCAGAAAATAGAAAGTCTGATAAACGATTATAAGAAAGTTATTTCCAACGGTCCGACGATTGAGCTTGTAGGCATCTGTCAATATCCGAGCAAAGGCAAACAGTGGTGGCGGTCGGACGGCACGCCTTTGGGCTATGAAATTGAGACAAAGGACAACAGTAAATATACATCCAAAGACCTCGGCTATGAATTTGTATTTAAACCATTAGCGGCTGGTTATTACGGAATAGTTGAAGTACAAGACTCTACAATGAGGAGCACGATTGAGGTAGTGAAGCCGGATGAATGTATGTTTGCAGTAAGATCGCATATCAAAAAAAATGTAAATAAAACAAACATAAAAGTCAAATTTGCAAGTGATAATGCTCAATGGCAAACAGTTGCCGAACATAATGGCAAAGGCGCAACCGTCAAATTTTATAAAGGTAAAAAAATTATTTTCTCGCAGGCGAATGATTCCGGCGATGGAGTGATAATCACAGTTACAGACAATTTGTCGGATGACAATGCTAACAAGCTGATTGCGAAGACTAAAGACGGCAAAGATGTCCGTGTGGATTTGCAGACTTGTCTTGGGGTCGATGGTATGCGTCAGCAGACATTTGTAATAAAAGACACCAAAAAAGCTGATATAAAATCATATCAGTTCCAAATAACACCTTTTGAGTCTGTAACTTTTAAAAATATTTTCCTAAGGCTGAAAAAATAAATTAAACGTGGATTCCTCCGCAGGAGTTTACGCCACGCTCCAACCAATCAAGTCGGGAGTGACATTGGTATCATTTTTCTTGTTTTTCCGGCTTTATAAGGACGGACAGAGGCAAATATTTCGGAATTTTTGACGGCACAAGTGCAGTTCAGGTCAACAGCATACCTATCAGCCTAAATGTTATTGTGTATAAAAAATAGCTCTAATTAAAAACTTTCAAAATCCTCTGAATTTAAGTGTTTGACAAATAACGGATTTATAATAAAATATCCGTAGTTTTTTATATGGAATATTACTGTTTTGAGGTTGAAAGTCGAAAAAATCAATGGCGAAAGTAACGCTGCCTGACGGCAAAGTATTGGACATCGAAAACGGCCTGACATTGTATCAGGTGGCGGAAAAAATTGGGGCAGGGCTTGCGAAAGCTGCTCTGGCCGCGGTTGTCAATGACCAAACGGTCGATTTGAGCACTCCGGTAACAGGCGATATCAAAATACAAATCATCACAGCTAAAAATCCAGGCGGACTTGAGATTATTCGCCATAGCTGCGCGCACGTAATGGCAGAGGCAATTTGCACCATCTGGCCGAATGCACAATTAGTTTACGGCCCGACGGTTGAAGACGGTTTCTATTATGACATTGACCTTGACGACCCGATTAAGCCCGATGATTTTGCGAAAATAGAAGCGAAGATGGCTGAAATTGTAAATCAGAATCAGCCGTTTGTTCGCAAGGAATTTAGCAGAGAACAGGCTCTTGCGCACGTTGCCGGCAACAGATACAAAGTTGACAACGCCAATCGTGCACAGGGCGATACGATAAGTTTCTATTCGCACGGCCAGGGCGGATTCGAGGATTTATGCCGCGGCCCGCACGTACCGAGCACCGGCAAAATCGGATTCTTCAAGATTATGTCTGTCGCGGGGGCTTATTGGCACGGCGATGCGAAAGAAAAAATGCTCCAGCGTGTTTACGGTACTGCCTGGGCAACGCAGAAAGACCTCGATGCGTATCTGTTCAGGCTTGAGGAATCGAAAAAACGCGACCACAGATTCCTCGGCAAACAGCTTGATATTTACAGCGTAAATGAAGATATTGGGCCGGGACTGATTCTCTGGCATCAGAAGGGTTCGCTGATTCGGCACATTATCGAGACGTTCTGGAAAGAGGAACATCTCAAACGCGGATATGATTTGATTTACACGCCGCACATCGCGACCGAAACGATTTACAAAAAAAGCGGACATCTTGAAAAATACGCAGATATGATGTATTCGCCGATGCAGATTGATGAGCAGAATTATTATCTCAAGCCGATGAACTGCCCGGGTCATTATATGATTTACAATAACAGCCCGCGAAGTTATCGCGATTTGCCGATGAGATTCTGCGAGTTGGGTATGGTTTATCGCTATGAGCCAAGCGGCACGCTGCACGGTATGTTGCGGGTTCGCGGCTTCACACAGGATGACGCACATACGTTCTGCACACCCGACCAGCTCGGCAAGGAAATTGACCTTATCCTCGAACTGATGCACTTTATGATGACGACGTTCGGATATACTTACAAAGCGTACCTTGCGACGCGCCCTGCGAAATTCCTCGGCACCGAAGAAGAATGGGCAATGGCGACCAAAGAACTGCGTATGGCGATGGAACGCAGAGGCTTGGCCTATGAAGTTGACGAAGGCGGCGGTGTGTTTTACGCGCCGAAGATTGATATTAAATTGATTGACTCGCTTGGCCGTGAATGGCAGGGCCCGACGCATCAGGTTGACCTGCAGGCGGCGAAGAGGTTTAATATTCGTTACGTCGGTGCGGATAATCAACTGCACGAGCCGATTATTATTCACCGCACAGTGCTTGGCAGTATGGAGCGATTCATCGGCGGGCTTATCGAGCATTACGGCGGCAATTTTCCGCTGTGGCTCTCGCCCGAGCAGATGCGTGTGCTGACGATTAGTGAAAAGACAAATGATTACGCGATGAAGCTTCAGCAGAGTTTGAAGGCTGACGGACTGCGGTGCGGAATTGATAATAGTCCTGAAAAAGTTGGTGCGAAAATTCTGCACGGCCATAACGAAAAAGTACCTTATATGGTAGTTGTCGGGCCGAAAGAAGCTGAAACGCAAAGCGTCAATGTTCGCATTCGCGGGACGAATGAAAGCAAGAGTATGTCCGCCGAGCAGTTTATTGCTGCGGTAAAAGAAAAGGTAAAATCCAGAACAGCGGATTTGCAATTAGCTTAAAAGTTAAAACTATTGGATCGGCCTGTGGCCGAGATTGTTTTTTGAAAGGAAAAGGTTATCGGAAAGTTAAAACTTAGAATCAACGAGCAAATCAACAGAAGCCCGGTTCGCCTGATTGGCGATGATAACAGCCAAATTGGCGTTGTGACTATCGACCAGGCGCTGGCGCACGCCAGAGAAGTAAACCTTGATTTGGTCGAGATATCTCCCGAGAGCAGCCCGCCGGTGTGCAGGATTATGGATTTCGGAAAATATCTTTACGAGCAGAAACGTAAAGATAAGCTGAATCTCAAAAAGCAGCACACGGTAACGTTGAAGGAGCTTCGGATTCGGCCTAAAACAGACAAGCATGATTGTGATACTAAAGTTAACCATGCACGTGAGTTTTTCCGCAAAGGACATCGCGTACAATTTACTATGATGTTCAGAGGTCGTGAAATGGCGCACACAGAGCTTGGGCAGGCATTGATGAATAAAATAATTACTGACCTGGAAGATGTGGCAAAGGTTGAACAGCCGCCGCTTATGCAGGGCAAGCGTCTGACGGTGCTGATGATGCCGAAAGCAGAAAAGTAACGCCGGGTATCCCGGAAGGGATAATAATTTAGTATTTTTAGATTTATTTTAATGTTGACCTTCCGATAGGAGGGTGATAATATACCGTTCTTAATTTTTTATAAACAAGAGTTGTAAGGTTGTGAAATATGCCTAAGAAAAAAACACATAAAGGTTTGAAGAAACGCGTAAAAGTAACAGGCCGCGGTAAAATTAAAGTTCATACGAGCTTTACCGGCCATTTGATGAGCGGTAAGACTGCGAAAAGATGCCGGAAATTGCGAAAACCAATCGTTATTCCGGAAGTTTACGCGAATGTAATGAAAGAAATGTTGGACATTGATTAATAAGGACGAGCTGATATGCCACGTGTAATAAAAGGGTCAGCAACCCGTAAAGCTAGAAAACGTATCCTTAAAAGAGTTAAAGGACATCGGGGCGGTCCCGGCAGACAGTATCGTCTGGCCAAGGAACGAGCAGTAAGGTCTGAAGTTTTCGCAAGAGTCGGCAGGAAACTCAAAAAACGCCAGTACAGGGCGCTTTGGATTATCCGTTTAACAGCGGCCTGCAGGATGCGAAAAATCAGATACAGCCAGTTGATTAATGGTCTGAAGAAGGCCAGTATCGCTCTGAACAGAAAAATGTTAAGTGAAATAGCTATTTTCGACCCGGCTGCGTTTGATGCCATTGTTGAAAAAGCAAAAATCGCTTAATCTGGTCTTTGATACAAGAGCGTGCTTGAGACATTCAAACAAATCGGTAAGGAAGCACTCGAATCGCTCAAGTCGGTAACAACCCCCGCCGAGCTTGAGGAATTCCGCATACGCTTTTTAGCAAAAAAAGGCGCTGTTACCGATATGTTAAGCAAAATCGGCAGTTTCCCCGCTGAACAGAAAAAGGATGCCGGTGCGCTTGCGAATAAGGTCAAGCAGGAAGTAACCGAGGCTTTCGAAAAAGTCAAATCGTCATTGTCAAGCCATAGTGTTCAAAAAGGCCCAATGGTAGATGTTACTTTGCCGGGCGTTGATTTTCAGCAGGGCAAGGCTCATATCATTTCGCAAACCATTAACGAACTTATCGAGATTTTCGGCAGGATGGGATTTGGCATCGCTTACGGCCCGGAAGTCGAGGACGAATGGCACAACTTCGTCGCGTTGAATATTCCCGAAGGACATCCCGCAAGAGACCCATCGGATAATTTCTGCCTCGAAGGCAATATAATGCTTCGCAGTCAGACATCAACTATGCAGATTCGTACAATGGAAAAACAAAAGCCGCCAATCAGGGTTATTGCACCGGGCAGAGTTTACAGACCCGATACGGTTGACGCAACGCACATGTATATGTTCTATCAGCTCGAAGCGCTTGTCGTAGATGAAGGCGTTTCGATGGTCGATATGAAAAGCACAATCGCGCAGTTCATTTCCGTATTCTTCGGCAAAGACGTTAAATGGAGATTGCGTCCGAGTTTCTTCCCATTCACAGAGCCAAGCGCAGAAGTGGATTTGTTGTTCGTTACAAAAGACGGCAGCGAAAAATGGATTGAAGTCGGCGGCTGCGGCATGGTTGACCCGAACGTATTTAATGCAGTCGGGATTGACAGCGAAAAATATACCGGCTGGGCTTTCGGCTTCGGCATTGAAAGACTCGCGATGCGAAAGTACGGCATAACCGATATCAGATTGCTGTTCGAAAATGATATCCGCTTCTTAAAACAATTCTAAATCTGCATAGCCGCATAGCCACGAATATTTTTAATTAGCCACGAATTTACACGAATTAACACTAATTATTTTTTATAATCTTTCACCATCTGAATAAATCTGACAGGGTTGATAATTTTTGCGTTATTTTTAATATATGCAGATTTAAAGAGCAGTTCTTTCATTTGCTGTGGCGTAAGTTCTGGTCTGATTTGCCATCCCATAGCAAGAACACCGGCGCAATAAGGCCTTGTCCAGCTTGTTCCGCTATTGCCCCAATATATATATGTGAAAACATTTCTTTGTTTTTCTTCAGCCGTGGTTCGTACCGAAGCAGGTATAAGGATTTCATCAGGATTGAACCAGGAATCTCCAATGCGAGAACCAGGCGTGCATTGCACAAAATTATCTGGAGAATTTATGCTGTACCAGCATCTGCCGATAAAACCGTGATGTCCTGTGCAGTCAAGAACCATTATTCCGTTTCTTTCGGCACGTTCGTAAGCCTCATCCCACATTTGGGTGTTTTTTTCAAAAGGAGTGCCTTTGCCTGAAGGCCACGCTGAAACAGATATAACCCTTATTTTTTGGCCAAGCGGAAGTTTATTATTTTGCTCTATTATCCAATCAATCGCTTTCGCATAATAAGCCGAATCTTTGTTCCATGAAGGCACAGCGGCGTAATACACTTTTGCATTGGGAGCAGTGCCGCAATTTGTACCAACCAGCAGGCTTGTAACCGCCGGCCCGTGCATACTGGTTTTTTCATTGCCGCAACCTGTGTCGTAATATGCCGCAATTTTGCCCGCGTATTCAGGATGTTCACCAAACAAGGGCTGATCAATAATAGCGACATTAACACCCTTGCCGGTGATTCCCTGTTTGTGCAGTTGACGCACGCCGAGGCCGGGATTCATTGCAGTTTGCATTATTTGTTCAGGGCTTATATTGGTCGGTATTTTATCGGGCGAAGGCCAGATGGTGTTATTGTTAAATATCAGGGTTCGAATTATATTACCCTTTGCTGACAGGCTAAGCTGGCTTAAGTCTTTATTGCGAACATCGTCAAACTTTTTTACAGCAGTTACAAAATTGTCGACTGCGGCGAAACTGACCACATTCAAATAAAAAAGCAAAACAACAAATAAGTGTTTATTTGTGTCCATTCGTGGTTTTAATTTTTTTCGTCCAATCTTTTCGTGGTTTTAAAATCCACCTCTTTTAAGAGTTCTTCAGCATCGACAGGTTTTGTTAGCTGTGCGAGATATGTCTTGAAAAATGACTCCTGGCACTGTTTTCCAATGGCATCGCGGTTCATACAGACCTGCACAAGGTTTTTGACTCTCAATTTCCACGGAATTGAATCGAATTTTTTCGTTCGCTCATTATCGAGAAAGTAAAACTCGAAATTTTCATCTTTTTCTTTAACGAGAATATTGCCGAGTCTTAAATCGCCGTGAAAAATTCCTTTATCGTGCATTTTTCCGATAGTCTGCGCGAACTGCTCAATCATTTTTTTCTTTTTTTCAGCAGGCAGGGTACCGAGCATTTTATAAAATGGCGTGCTGTCGGTAACTTCCATTGTCATAAGGAATTTTCTGCCGTAAGCGACGGTCTGCGGAGTCAGGAATCCGTTTTCTATGAGCATTTGACCAGCTTTAAATGCCCTTTGTGCGCGGGATGGTAAAATCAGAGATTTGAAGAAATCCGAAATATTGCGGACGAAATATTTTTTCAGAATTATACTGTAAACTTTTGCTTTTAATAAAATCTGAAACTTTAAAACCAGAGCTGTTTTGGACGAGCCGAGTTGCTCAAAGTCCGCTCGTGTGCCGTCAGGAATTTGAATGTTCGAAGATTCAAACCCTTGCGGAAAATTGTCAGCGATGATAATTTTTTTGTTAAACATTTTAAGCCACAGAGTTTTATTTTTGTTGTATAGCCACAGAGAACATCCTCTCTGATTTTTGCTTTCAAGGAGCAAAAATCCCAAAGATTCAAGGACTTCCGCTCCGCTCCAGCAGAGTTCACAGAGAAATAATTTTTATTTACAGTGTAAATCCGTGTTAATCCGAATCCGTGTCGATTTCATATTTCAGCAGCCGATTATAGCGATGCCGAGTTCGTCGGCCAGTTCGATTGTCTGCGGTTTATCTATAATAATCGTTCGTTGTGCCTCAACGACAAGGCTTCTGCCGCCGTTTTTGTGCAGTGACTCAATGGTTTCTGGGCCAACGCATGGCACATCGAAACGCATATCTAAATCCGGCCGCGGAGCTTTTAAAAGCGTCCAGTTGCCGCGTTTGCATAACTGGCCTGCACGTTCAATCATTGCGCCTGTGCCTTCAACGGCCTCGACCGCCAGAACAGTTTTTTCCTTAACGGCAATCGCCTGACCGATTCCGGTTTGTGTTATTTTTTTCAGCATTTGCCAGCCGAAGTCGATATCTTCCTGTACGCCCGCCGAAGGAGTGGTTTTTGTCATTACGCCTTTGTCGGCCAAATGTTCTTTGCAATATTTTGTTGAGTCCTGCAAAATAATCCCTCCGCAGGCAAGTTCATCCGCGATTGCCTGCAAGATTGTCTGGTCAATTTTATTGTTTTTTCGTAACCGCCAATAATAAATTCGCAGTGCCCGCCAGTCCGGCAAAAATTTTAAAATTCGTTTCGGAGTATAAAGTTTCTCCTTGCGAACTTTGCCGACCATTATCGTGTCTGTAACGCCTTGCTTTTTTAATTTGCGAATCCATGTGCCGGGCCGAGCCAAAGGAACCTCGGCGTAATAATCGACTGCGTTAATCAGACCGGGGTCGGGATTATCGCCCAGCCCTGCGCAAACGATTTTCAAGCCTGCCTGCCTTGCTCCCTGTGCAATCAGAAACGGCAGCCTTCCGCCTCCCGCAATCAAACCTATTATTTTTTTATCATCCATTATTTAGGATTAGCATCTTTTTCAAGTCGTTGGATTGCTTTTTTCATTTCCGGCAAATCTTCAATCAGTGCGTATGCGCGTCTTGCTTTCGCGGCATCAATCGCAGGAGCACCGATGATATTTGACTCATCCGGAACGCTGTTAATCACGCCTGCCTGCGCGGCAATTTGTACGCAGTTACCGATTTTGATATGTCCGACGATGCCGGCTTGAGCGCCGATAACGCAGTGATGGCCGATAGTCGTCGAACCGGCAACGCCGATTTGGCTGACGAGCAGGCAATAAGGGCCGATTTTTGTGCCGTGGCCGATATTGATCAAATCGCCGAGTTTACTGCCTTTACCGATAATGGTATCGTCAATCGCGCCTCTTTGCAGGCAGCAGTTGCCGCCGATTTCGACTTCGTCTTCGATTACGACTTTGCCGACTTGCGGAATTTTGTGATGTACGCCTTTGTGAGTTGCGTAACCGTAGCCATCTTTACCGATTGTTGCGTTGGCGTTGATGATAACATTATTGCCCAGAACGCAACCATCGTAAATTACGCAGCTCGGATACAAAATGCAGTTTGTGCCGATTTGAACATCCGGCCCGATGAATACGTTCGGATAAATTACCGTGTCGTCGCCGATAACCGCGTTGTCGCTTACAGTCGCGAAATCATGGATATGGCAGTTTTTGCCAATTTTTGCCGACGGCGATACATTCGCATTTGGCGCGATGCCGTCCTGTCTGTGTTTTCTATGGCCGTGCAGCAGAATCACTATTTGCGCAAACGCGTAATACGGGTCGGCAGCGATAAGCAATGGAACGTTGCATTCGGCTTCCTTGCCGACGATAATCGCGCCGGCTTTTGTGGTCTTAATCGCACGCGAATATTTCGGATTCGCAAGAAAGCTGATATCCGAAGCCGTAGCGTTGTCGAGTGTCGCAACCGAAGAAATCTTAACATTGGCATCGCCTACGACTTTGCCGTTTACATATTCTGCTAATTGTCCGAGAGTCTTTGACATCAATAATCCTGATAATAATTAAACACTGTATTATAACGATTAGACATTGCAGGTCAAGAACTTAAGAATTTCAGTGCTGCCCGGCTGACCTGCTCGACGGCACTTGGACAAGGGTGCGTAAAATCGGATTCTTTCAGTTTGAAAGTCTTCACTTTAGGGCCGACAGGGGCATAAATGGTCGGGTCGGTAGGCCCGAAGCATGTGATTGTCGGCAGTCCTGTCGCCGCGGCGATATGAGATATTCCGCTGTCGTTGCCGACAAAACAGCCCGCGCAGGATAAAATCTGGAATGTGCGTGAAAGCGAAGTTTCGATTGCGACCGGAGCAAGAACTGAAAGCCGGTCGAAAACCTTTCGGCTCAAGCGTTCCTGTTCTGCCGGTCCGAGCAAAAAGATTACGCTTTCGCCCGCATCGAGTAATTCTTCTGCGAGCAGATAAAAATTGTCTATGTTCCAGCATTTTTTTACGCCTCCGCTGCCGGGGTGAATCACGGCGGGGCGATACTTCTTTTTGATGCCGTAGGACTCGATAATTTCTCTGCCTGCGGCAAGGTCTGATTTTATCGGTTTGAGATATTTTTTTTTGCCCATCGTGTTCAGTGTCGGTTTGCGATGAATGTAATGCGAGCAGGAGTTGGCAATCGTATCGATATAAAATTTTGTTATATGATGTTTACAGTCGGCAGGCGGTTTGAGCGGCAGGGAGGTAACTTCGACGGAGTTGCTGCAATTTGCCGTGAAAATTAAATTACGTTCGAAATCACTGCCTGACGCGGCGAGAAAATTGAAAATATGCTGATAGCCCGAAAAGGCTGTTATCAGCGGGTCGTCATCCTGCAATTCAAAATCTTTATGCGGCACAAAGAGTCTGTGCATTTCTATTGAATCCAAATCCCGCACGTTGTCTATGCAGCTTCTTGTCGGCATATAAAGCATATAATGACTTCTGCCGAGCATCGCGACTGTTCCAATTTTGAAAGTTTTTTTAATAAACTCCGCGACCGGAAGCGTCAGCACGCAATCGCCTATCGCGCCGGGCTGAATTATCAGCGCACGTGTTGCCTGCCTGTCGGCATCGGCCTCTGCGGTCGAGAGCAGTTTCAGAATGTCATCGTCATCATCTTTGGTCATAATTAATTCACGGCTTCATCTATCCACGCGCCGCCGGCGAGTTTTGCCCCGTACGGAGAATCGACATAAAAAACAACAGCCTGCCCCGGCGTTATTGCTCGAAGCGGCTGGTCGAAAGTAACTTTAACCGTATCGCCCTGCGGAAAAACTGTTCCGCTTACAGCTTTGTGATTGTATCTTATTTTTATTTTCGCCGCAAATGGTTCTTTCGGAGTATCGACAAGCCAGTTCGGATTGGAAGCGAGCAGCGATTTGTGAGTCAGTTCATCCGCCGGCCCAAGCACAACGGTATTTGTCGCCGCGTCGAGTTTCGTTACATACCACGGCGTACCCATTGCGACCCGTACACCTCTTCGCTGACCGATGGTAAAACGATGAATCCCTGAATGTTCGCCGAGTACTTTGCCGGCCGAGTCGATGATTTTGCCTGCCCGCACAACTTCCGGACTGATTCGTTCCAATGTGCCTGCGTAATCATTATCGGGAATAAAACATATTTCCTGTGAATCGGCTTTTTGGCTTACGGCAATGCCGAATTTTTCCGCGGTTTGCCGCGTCTGTTCTTTGTTTGCGAAATCGCCGAGCGGGAAAAGCAAATGCGGAAGAACATTTCTATGAATCATAGCCAGTGCATAAGACTGGTCTTTTTCTGTATCGGCTGCGCAAAGGTTGTCGGCGGATGGGTTATGTTGGTCGTGACGTATTGAAACGTAATGACCTGTAGCGAAAAAGTCAGCGCCTTTACTGCGGGCATAATCGAAAAATTTGCCGAATTTTATATTGCGGTTGCAAAATACACACGGATTGGGCGTGCGTGCCTGTTTGTACTGACCGCTGAAATAATCCAAAACGATCTTGAAATCCTCCCGCAAATCCAGTGCCTCGAACGGAATGCCGAGGTCGTCGGCGATTTTCTGCGCATCGGCGCAATGCTGTTGCGCGTAATCGTGGATAATCATAAAAACAGCGTTGCAATCGTACCCGGCTTCAATAAGCAGCCCGGCTGCGGCTGCGCTGTCAACGCCTCCGCTTACCGCTATGAAAACCTTTTTGCCTTTTGTCAAAATTCCCAAACTCTCTATTTCTTTTTGAAGATATTTTTTAAGGTGTCTGTTGCTTTTTCAATTGCTTTGTCTGTATCGCCAAGCGAACCCTCAAGTGAGCCGAGCACGTCAGACGGAATTATATCTTTGCCCTGTGATGCTACTTCTTCGGAAATTTTCCGGAAGATTTTGCCGGTAACGTCAGCCAGCGATTCTTTTTCGCCGCCGACATCGGATAAGTGCAGCGATACAATATGCAGCGTTACAGCGTCGCTTTTGCCCGGCAGTGGCAGCAATTTGACTGTCACGTACACGTCGTTTATGTCAACTGAAGTAATGTGAACGCTTTTTGATTTTTCGTCGGCCTCTGTTGATTCGGTCTTTTTCGCGTCTTTTGCCGGCATAGCTTTCAGAATATCGTTCAGGTTGCTCGTCAGTCCTTTTTGCTCGATAACCATTTTAATGTTGTCAAGTTTGACCTGCTGAATCTCAATCGGATTGCCCAAAAGATTGCTGATACTGGTTTGTACGAAAATAGAATTTGCCTCAAGAATATTTTCGAACTGATAACCTTCAGGGTTGCCGATTTTCAGGTTTGTAATTTCGATTGTGCCTGATGTTATACCCAGATGTGCTTTCGATACCGACGCATCCACCTTCAACTGTGTTTTTATCGCGGTTGGAATCGCGGCACGGATAATACCGTCGATTGAGAGCAGTCCGATTACCACAGCCAGAAAGACAATGATAATTATAGCGATAATGATGTTCGCGGCCTTACTACTTTTCTTTTCCATTTTTTGACTCCTTCAAAAAAACTATTGTTTTTCCATAACAAGTTTATTCAACTGGTTCAGTAAATCTTCTGAAACTTTATAACCCTGCTGTTTGGCGATTTTCACGTGATTGAGTGCCTGTGGATATTTGCCTAAAGTATACAGCGTAACGGCAAGATTATTATGCGCAGCCGGGAAGTTCCATCGTTGTTCGATTGCTTTTAAATAATATTCTTTCGCAGGTTCATATATCTCTCTTGCCGAATATGAAACCGCCAGATTGAAATAAACATCTGCGTCTTTGGGATTGAGTTTTATTGCTGCCTCATAATATTCAGCCGCCGCGTCGTATTGCTTGCGTGCCATATAAATATTCGCCAGATTCTGGTATGCGCCGGCAAAATTAGCATCGGCGTTTATCGCGTTTTTATACGCCTGAATTTCTTCTTCCGGCCAATTGAGTTTATTATAAACCAATGCAAGTCCCATATGTGCGTTAGCGTTCAAAGGCTGATAATAAACAGCGGTACGGTATTGTTCAAGCGCCTCGTAATACATTTCCTTCTGAAAAAACACACAGCCAAGCCCATAAGCCGCGTCAGCCGAGTCTGTTTTAAGAATCAGTGCACGCCTGTAACTCGATATTGCGTTATCCCATTTTTTTTGGTCGCGGTATATACTGCCAAGAGCTATATAAACGTCGGCGTCGCGGTTGTCAATATTTGCCGCAGTTTTCAAATATGCGATGGCTTTGTCGTCCAGTCCTTGCGAATGATATGCCCACGCCAAACCTTTGTAAGTCTCGATGTAATTTGGGTCGAGATGCAGTGCGGTCATATATTGCTTGATCGCCGCGTCTAAAATTCCCTTCTTGCGGTATGCGTTGCCGAGATTGTGATATGTTTTCGCATCCGATGGATTTATTTCAAGAGCTGTTTTATACTGCTCGATTGCAAGGTCGGTCATATTCTTGCGAAGGTAGATATTGCCCAGATTCGTTCTTGCCTCGGCAAGCATTGGCGTCAGCGCAACGGAAAGTTTTTGATAATAAAAAGCGTACTCAACCTGCTCTTTGTTCATATAAACATTCGCAAGATTATTGAACAGACAGCCGATAGTTTCTTTCTTCGTGAGATTCCGCATATAAACGCCTTGCGAGCCGTTATCGGGAATGTTGAATTTTTCGATATAATGAGCATCTGGCGGATTTACGCCGAGTTGTGTTGTTTCGATATTGAAACGAGTATGGCCGTCATCGCAGCGGACAAAAAAATGTCCCGGCGCTACGACTCCGTATAATGGCAGGCCGAGTTTTTCGCCGACCGAAAGATACAGAATCGACAGGCTCAAACAGTAGCCTCTTTTGTTGTCAATGACGGTGTTCAAAAACAAATCGTCAGGATTGTCTGCATTATCGATTGCCTTAAAACCCATCTTGCGGAACAAAAGATCGCTGACGGCCTGACAGGTTTTGTAATTGCCTGCGTTTGTTCCGACTTTTTCGCTAACTTCGTTCGCCAGTCGATCTATCATATTCATATAATAAACGGTATTTAGCTGGTTGTTCCAGCGTTTGCTGACCAGCAGCACGCTTGCCGCAAGGTCGATATCGTCATTGTCGAGTTTGAGAACCTCTTCGATGGAATTGGGATAATAGCTGCTGCTGCTGCTGCGCACAACTCCGTCGCACGGCAAAACAGCCAAAACTGCAAGAAACAGAAATGTAAATCCAATCTTCATAATTTTATATCAAAAATCAAATATCAAAAATAAAAATGACAAATCAAAATTAAAAATTAATATGCCGAAGGCACTCCACAATTTTGATATTTAATCTTTGATTTTTAATTTTCGTAACGTCTCTTTTGCTTCCGACGTCGCCGGCATCGTAACCTTTTTAACTTTTGACGTTTGTCCCGATATAATAGCGATAGAGTTTTTCGGAATATTAAATTTTTCAGCCAGCAATTCGATTAGTGCCTGGTTGGCTTTCCCTTTTTCCGGCGGAGCCGCAAGCCTGACCTTTAACATTCCATTATAAAGTCCCGCGACTATTGTTTTGCTGCTGCCGGGAACGACCTTAATATTAAAAATTATTCGTCCGTCTTTTTCGGCGAAATTAATGGAATTTTCAGACATTCTCGGGATATTCCCTGATATTTTTGCCGACAGCGGCCTGAATATATCGTTCAATTTGCGAAGCCAGTTCGCCAACGGCATCGATTTGGAAATCCTCATAATGTCCCGGCAGGAATTCACCGTTTAACGCTCGTTTGTAAATTTTAACCCTTATAATCGGACAGCCGCTACTTCGTTTGCTGAAGTCAGCGTTCTGATGTTCGGTTAGTTCGACCTTCCAATCCTCACTTATAAAGACAAGTGCCTTGCCTGTGTAAACAGATGTTGGAAAATATTCGTAAAGTTCTTTCAGTGTTACCATCGGAGCTATTATAACCTATTATTTTGTTATTTCAAGCTGCCGATAAGTTCGGCAATAGAAGATATATTGTGTCTTTGGCAATAATCCTTGATTCCGGCCGGTATTTTACTTGCGCAGTCTGGATTTATGAAGCTTGCGGTGCCTATGGTAACGGCTGTCGCGCCGGCAATGATGAATTCCAGAGCGTCGGAGGCCGTTCGGATTCCGCCCCCGCCTATAAGCGGGATATTTGCCGGTTTTGCGACCTCATTGTACACTTTATTCACAAGATAAACCGCAATCGGCCTTATCGCAGGCCCCGAAAGCCCGCCGGTACGATTCGCCAACACAGGTTTTCGCGTCTCAATGTCGATTACCATTGCGGTAAAGGTGTTAATCAGACTCAAAGCATCGGCGCCATTGTCAACCGCAACTTTCGCGATTGTGCTTATATTAGTTACGTTTGGCGTCAGTTTTACGATAAGAATTTTATCGCGAACGACCTTTTTTACCTCACAGGTTATCTGTTTAACAACCGCAGGGTCGGTTCCGAACGTAATTCCGCCTTGTTTGACGTTCGGGCAGCTTATATTCAGTTCCATTCCCGCTATCTGTTTGCACTGCGAAAGTTTATCCGCAACCGCGACATAATCTTCGATTTCACGCCCCGCGATATTTACAAAAAATGGCGTTTTATACCGCTCCATCATCGGCACTTTTTCCGCTATAAATTTTTCAACGCCGATGTTAGCCAGACCAATCGCGTTGAGCATTCCAGAATCAGTTTCCACTATTCGCGGCACGTCATTGCCCATCCTCGGCTGCATAGAAATGCTTTTTGTAATATAGCCGCCAAGTTGGTTTATATCCATAAAATCGTCAAGCTCGTCAACATAGCCGCACGTGCCCGAAGCCGTCATCAGCGGATTCTTAAGCTTCACCGAACCGAGATTAATTGAAATATCTATTGCCATACCACTTCATCAGACCAGAAAACCGGGCCGTCCTTGCAGCAGAGTTTGTAGAATTCTGTATTTGTTTTTTTGTCAATACACTTAACCGCGCAACCCTGGCACAAACCCGTCCCACAAGCCATTCGACGCTCTAAACTGACTTGGCAGGGGATTTTAAATTCACTGCTCACAGCCGCAGAAGCACGAAGCATCGGCTCCGGCCCGCAGGCATACATAATAGTATTGTTAATATCAGGCTTGTTTTCTTTGAGCCATTGTTTCAAAATTTCTGTTACGAATCCTTTAGAACCGGCCGAACCATCGTCCGTGCTGATGTGTGCTTTAATTTTGTGCCTGTCAAATTCGCCGAGTGTGATTTTTTTCTTGTCGAACTTGTCGGCTTTTACTTCAAAGAAAGCTAAATCAGAAACAGATTTTGTGCCGACAAACACAACTATTTCTGTGTCTGGACATTGCGATTTGATAATAGAGGAAAGATGCACAAGCGGGGGAGCACCCATTCCGCCCGCGACTAAAATTGCTAATTTTTTATCAGGCAGTGAAAACCCATTCCCCAGCGGCCCAATAACGCTGACTTTGTCGCCGGTTTTGAGCGTTTTCATTCTAATAGTTGCCGCTCCGACAACTGCGTAAAGAATTTCGACCACTACGCTGTCTTTGCCTGTAACAACATCTGCAAAACTAAATGGCCTGCGGAGAATGACGTTTCTTTGAGAAACATCTGTAAGTTGTTGTGGAATAGAGTTTTGCGCAGGTAAAGCAAGGCCGGCTACCTCAATTTCGGCAAACTGTCCCGCTGCAGCCTTTGAAAATATGGTTTTTGCCTTCTTTTCCAGCTCGAAAGTGATTCGGGAATATTTATCACTGAAGGCTCTGTTTTGCAGAACCGAGGCGTTAAAGATTCCTTTTTTTGGTGTTTTATGTTCCATAAGTGTCTATTAGTAATGCAATTATGATTTTGGTGGCCGCAGGGTACAAAAAAACTTCCGGAATAATCATCCACTGGTATTCCGGAAGCGCGCCACGGCTAAAATAGCCGCAAAAATCATTTTCATATAAGGAGTATAACTATTCCTTGGGCGTTGTCAATCAAGCAACAAGAAAAACTTATGATTTTTATAAGTCTATATTTTATAATTAGTTATAAAATTTGTTGATTTGTTTAACGGAATTTGTTAGAAAAGCGACCTATGTTAAAAATTACAAAGATTATCACAGCAATTATCGTTGCGGCAGCAATTGGGCAGGCTTCTTTTGGCTCAAACCTGCAGCAGAAAATAGAACAAATCCTCGCTCGCAAAGACCAGAAGAACGTCGAGTTTACAATCTCTGTAATCGACCCGCAAACCGGCAGCAGAATCTACGGCTATAATCCGTCAAAGCCTCTGACGCCTGCGTCGAATATGAAACTGGTTACAGGTTTCACCGCGTTGAAAACTCTCGGCAGCGATTATAAATTTGTAACCAAAGTCGGCCTTGTCGGCGGAAAACTTGTCGTCGTCGGCGGAGGCGATCCGCTGCTCGGATACGATGGAAATGATTGCATCAGCCCGATTATCAATGCACTCAAAGCGAAAAATATTACTCAATTGGAAGTAATCGCAGTTGATAGTTCCATTTTCGAAAATATTCGCGTAAATCCAAACTGGCCGTTAAATCAGCTCAACAGAGATTATTCCTGTGAAATTTCCGGCCTTAATTACAACGGCAACTGCATAAAAATCACCGCGTCAGTGAACGGCGGTCATATTGTTTTGGACAAAACGCCGAATACGGAATTTGTTCAACTGATTAATAATGTAAGATATGTCAAAGGCGCCGGTGCTATCGGCTCAAACAGAACAGAACAGCCCAACTCGCTTATAGTTTATGGCAAATGCGGAAGAGAAACTTCATTTGACGTCGCGATCGAGAATCCGAGTTTATATTTCGGCACACTTCTTTCCGAAGCTGTTTATAGAGCCGGTATAAGCGTAGCTAACTCGCTGACAGAAGAAAGCGGCGTTCAGCAGCCGATGGAAATCATCGCGCAATTCGAGACGCCGATTACGGAAGTTTTACAGCACTGCAATAAAGACAGTTTGCAAATTGCGGCAGAATGTATGGGAAAAATGATTGCCGTAAAGACAAACGGCTGTCAGGGAAGCTGGCAGAGTGAAAGAGACGCTGTTGGCAAATATCTGATGTCGCTCGGCGCTGATAATACTGAATTTTTGCTTGATGACGGCTGCGGATTGAGCAATGCAAATAAACTTTCATCAAATGTTCTTTCGCTGATTCTGCTGGACGCGTACAAAAGTCCGCTTTGGTCAACGTTCAAGCCGACGCTTGCCGTTGGCGGTATTGACGGAACAATCAAAAAACAATTCTATAAAGAGAAATATAAGAACAGAGTCTTTGCCAAAACCGGTTACATCAGCGGTGTCAGGGCTCTTTCAGGCGTCTGTATCGGAGCGAGCGGCAGAGAATATATTTTCTCAATCATTACAAATAAGGCGAACTATCCCACCAAAAAAGCCATATCCGATATCGTCGAATCAATCATCGACGAAGGGTAAACGGATTTAATATTTTAAATTTTATATTTAATATTTTAATAATTTATTGAATTTTATTTTCAAAAAAAACGTAATATATGTCTCACACAGAATGGCGGAAATTTTCAGGCTCTGCGACAGAATAACCGTTCTTCGCGACGGCAAAACAGTCGCTTCATGCGATATTGGTCAGACTACGGAAAACAAACTGATTGAAATGATGATAGGCAGAAGTTTTGAAGCCTGTCTCGAAGTCCATTTACCCGACAAACAATACTTGCAGTCTCCGCAGCTTAAGGTTGTATTTATTGTTGATACAGTGGAAAAAGATGCTTACAAATGATAATGAAGAAAATGATGTGTAGTTCCAAACAACGTGTAGAAGCTGTTTGATAAGCTATGTTTTACAAGCTTAAAGGTGTATACGAGAGCTTAATTTGTACTGGGTCGGTGTTTTCTTGACAATTTTTTTGAATATTCTGCAAAAATAAGCGACATCAGAAAAGCCGCATCGGCCGGCAATTTCAGAAAGAGTCATATCATATTTTGACAGCATAAATTTGGCTCTGTCTATTCGCACATACGTTAAATAATCACAAAACCGCATCAGGCCTTCCTTTCTAAAAAGCCTCGAAAGGTGATTTGGCGTTATTTTAAACTCCGCAGCTACACTGTCTCGTGTAATTTCATTTTGAAAATTGTGCTGCATATACGAGCAGATTTCATCAAATAAAAAATTCGCTTTTCGCACAGTTACTTCTGTTTTTGTGTTCAGCATATCAAGACAGCATGCAGCCATCGCCTGAACAAGCTGCGGATAAGCGGAAAATTGTGAAGCGGTATTATTAAACTCCAAAATAGACTGCAAAATTTTCGCGGCCGGGCCGGCAACAGGTCGATTTATCGGAATTTTTTCAGCAATAATCGACGACTCCGAAGTGCCGTCGCTGCTGATTAAACTTATTCCTGTCAGTTTTTTTCCAAACAAAAACATCGCAACCCGCACAGGCTTTTTCCATGTCGGTCTCTCCCAGCAATTTGGCGGAGCAAATACAGCCTGTCCTTTTTCAATGCTTAATATGCTCGGTTGGCCGGCCTGCTCTATCTCAATCTCATAACATCCGTCAAGCACAATCGACAGCAGTGGGAAGTTAACCATGTAACTTAAAACCGGAGGTTTTGTAACGCTGTTCGCGAAAAAAACCTTTGTAATTTGGTTGTTTTCGAGCCAGCAGCGTATTTGAGCAGCTATTTTTTCTGAATCAGCCATAATTTGCAAAATGTTACAATAGTACAATAGATGGTACGATTTTACTATTGTTATAGCGTTTTGTCAACATTACAATACAACTGTATTTATAGTACTCAATACATATTTGTGCCGGAGAAAAATATGAAAGAGTTTATAGTAAAACACAAGCAGTATCTTCTTAGCGGCGTTTCTTTTGCAATTCCGTTTATTGCCTGTGGCGGTATTTTGATAGCGGCGGCAATAGCCCTTGCACCAATGGGGGCGACAGGACCTGATTTTTCAAACTCGCCCAAATTACAAGTTATTCTGGATATCGGTGTAACATCTTTTAAGCTGATGTTGCCTGTGCTTGCCGGGTACATATCCTATGCGATTGCAGGCAAGCCCGGTCTGGTGGCCGGTTTTATTGGTGGTTTTCTTTCGGGTGAAATTAACGCAGGTTTTCTTGGCGCTCTTCTGGCGGGCATAATAGCAGGGCATATCGTTAATCTTATAAAGAAACTGCCGGTTCCAAAAATACTTAAACCTGTTATGCCGATTTTAATCATTCCAATTATTTCATCTCTGGCAATCGGAATACTGATGATGAAAGTAATAGGTGTGCCCATTGCGGACTTTATGGTTTTTCTGGGCGAATGGCTCAAGGGGTTGAGTGCCGGTAATGCTGTTGTGCTTGCGGTATTGTTGGGGGCTATGATAGCGTTCGATATGGGCGGGCCTGTCAACAAGGCGGCGTTTTTCTTCGGCGCGGCAATGATAAAAGAAGGAAACGCTTTTGTTATGGGCTCTGTAGCGGCGGCAATATGCACTCCTCCGTTGGGAATGGGACTTGCGACACTGCTTGGCAGAAAAATGTGGGATGAACAGGAAAAAGAGGCCGGCATCGCTGCTTTGGGTATGGGGCTTATGGGCATTACGGAAGGCGCAATACCTTTCGCTGCGTCCGACCCGTTCCGTGTTATTCCCTGCATAATGGTTGGTTCTATTACCGCCGCGGTTATCGCGATGCTCGGCAAGGCACAGGATCACGCGCCGCACGGCGGGCCGATAGTTCTGCCGGTTGTGGATAATAAAATTCTCTACGTCATAGCAATATTATGCGGTACGTTTGTAACCGCGGTATTAATAAATCTGGTGAAGAAAATAACTTCCGCTAAAAAAGGAGCGTAATATGAAATTTGTTGCGATAACAGCTTGTCCGACTGGTGTGGCTCATACGTATATGGCTGCTGAACAGCTTGCAAAAACAGCGAAAAAGCTTGGACACGAAATAAAAGTCGAAACGCAGGGCGCGATGGGGATTGAGAACGAACTTACTGACAAGGACATAGCCTCTGCTGATGCGGTGATTTTTGCCGTTGATATTATGATCGAAAAAGAAGAACGCTTTGACAATATTCCAAAAATCAGGGCGTCCGTGCAGGAGGCAATTAAAAATCCTGAAGCTGTTTTCTCGCGTCAGGCAAAATAATAACTTAATTATTTATGGGTGCTTAGTTGTCATTGGAATATAGGTTTATATGTCCGTTAAAAAATGGGATTCACGCAAGGCCCGCAAACGCTTTGGAATTGATTGCGACAAAATATCGTTCCGATGTCTTACTGCAAAATGAACGAAATTCGCGAACGGCTAACGTAAAAAGCGTTCTTTCAATGATAAGTGCGGATTTCAAGTTGGATGATTCCTGCCGGCTGATTGTTAGTGGCGATGACGAACAGGTTGCTTATGATGCGGTCATTGTATATTTGAAGGATGGTTTTGCCGAGTCTGATGAGGATTTGCCGCAGGTCGAAGTGGAAGCGGGCGAAGTTTTGATTCCTCCTTCTCTGAAACTTCAGGCCGGAGACTATTATACCGGAACAGTTGTCGTAAAAGGCCTTGCGATGGCCAAAGCGGTTGTTTTGAACAACCTGTTCACGGTGAGTATTCCGTCTGCTTGTATGAGTAAGGAGGAAGAACTCTTACGATTCAAAAAAGCGGTAGATACTTTAAAGTGCAAAATTGCTGACAGAATAACGAACAAGGCAAACAGGACAGAGGGGAAAATTCTTGAAGCTCATCTTTCAATTGCATCAGATCCTGAACTGGCTGTGAAGGTTTCGGAATTGATAACAGGCGGATTAAATGCCGGCAATGCGATCGTTAAAGCGTCAGAGTATTTTACTGATGTCCTGAAGAATGCGGAGAGCGAGCTGATTCAGCAGCGGATTTTTGATGTTCAGGAGGTATGTGCCTGTTTTGTTGAAGAGATTTATGGAACAAGGCAGAAAAAGACAGTTCTTACCGAGCCATGTATATGTGTGTCGCAAAATTTGACGCCGAGTCAGTTTCTTAGTCTGGATAAAAACTATATAAAAGGACTTGTGCTGGCTTATGGCGGCTCCACATCGCATACGATAATACTTGCACGTTCATTCGGAATACCGACTATTGTCGGCGTTGAACAGGCGCAAACGAAAATCCGCGGCGGTCAGGAAGTTATTTTGGACGCCAATCTTGGTGTTGTAATTTTACGACAAAGCGAGCAGGTGAAAAGGTATTATCTGTTTGAGCAAAGAAAATTAAATAACCGCAAAAACAGATACGCCGGTTTTACAAAAGCGCAGGCACTAACGGCTGACGGCAGAAAAATCGACGTTGCGGCCAATATTGTTTCGTCGCAGGAGGCCGATATAGTTTTTAATAACGGCGCTCAAGGCATCGGACTGTTTCGTACGGAAATGCTTTATATGCAAAATGACAGCGTTCCGTCGGAAGATGAACAGTTTGTAATATATCAAAAAGCTGCGGTTGCCGCCGCACAAAGGCCGGTTATTATTCGTACGCTCGATATTGGCGGAGATAAGCATTTAACTTGTCTAAATCTTGAGAAGGAGGCTAATCCATTCCTCGGATACAGAGCGGTTAGGATTTATCCTGAATTTGAAAAATTGATTACGGATCAAATTTGTGCGATTGTCAGGGCATCAGCTTTCGGCAATATAAAAATGCTGGTGCCAATGGTTTCCTCGGTTGAAGAAATTCGATGGGTTAAACAAAAAGTTTTAGATATTCAAAAGCAAATGGGTAAAAAAAATATTGCCTTTAATTCGAAGATGCCTGTCGGAATTATGATAGAAGTGCCTTCGACGATTTTTATTCTCGACCAGTTGTGCGATGAAGCGGACTTTTTCAGTATAGGCACAAACGATTTGGCACAGTATATTTTTGCTGTTGACAGGGAAAATAAAAAAATTGCCAAACTTGCCGACAATTTACAGCCGACGTTTTTGCGGGTTCTCAAAACGATTGTTCAGCAAATTCACGCCAGAGGCAAATGGGTCGGTATGTGCGGCGAAATGGCAGGTCAGGTAGAAACTCTGCCGCTGCTTATCGGTCTGGGGCTGGATGAAATCAGTCTTGCCAGTGACAATATTCCCGCGGTCAAGGCAGCTATCCATTCACTTTCATTTGAAAAGTGTAAGGAGATTCTCGAATCCGCGATTGAATGCACTTGTGCGGACGAGGTTCGCAATATACTGACGGCCAATCAGGGTACGCAGAGTTTTTCAATTATAGACAGGGATTTAATCATCACCGATTCCGACAGTATTAATAAGGAGGAGGCAATAAAGGAGGCGGCTGACTTGCTTTTCGCCACCGGCAGAACAGAAAAACCTGAATTTGTTGAACGTGAAGTCTGGAACAGAGAAGCGGTTTATTCGACGGGGCTGGGATATGGTTTTGCCGTTCCGCACTGCAAAAGCGCTTATGCAAGAGCAAATTCAATTTGCCTGATGAAATTCAGGAATGGAATAAGATGGAACCCGAATGATGAAGAAAGTGTAAAAATTTTAATTATGCTGGTCGTCAGGCAGGAAGACGCGGCGGGCGTACATATGCAGGTGTTTTCAAAACTGGCTCGCAAAATTATGTACAGTGATTTCAGAGATTTTCTGCTGGCAAGTGATGACGCCGGTGTGATTCTTAAATTTTTAAAAGAATCTCTTGAAATTAAATAAAAGGTTGATTTTTAAAAGGATGTAACTATGAAAAAGGCAGGGTTAGCATTGATGTTTATTGTGTTTTGTGCCGGCGCCTCGATAGCTGGTGTTTATACCGAAAAATCGAAATGGGAATTATCAAAAGATAAAGTGCTTTATACAGTCGGATATTCGCATCTTGATACGCAATGGCGATGGGATTATCAAAAGACAATCAATGATTATATCAAGGCAACGCTGTATGATAATATTGCTATGCTGGAAAAATATCCTGAATACACATTCAACTTCACCGGTGCAGTCCGCTATGAAATGATGAAGGAATATTATCCTGAAAAATACGAAGAGATGAAAAAATATATCGAGCAGGGCAGATGGTTTGTTTCCGGTTCGAGTTTTGAAGAAGGCGATGCACTTGCTCCTTCCGTTGAATCGCTTATCAGACAGATTTTGCTCGGCAACGAGTATTTCCGCAAGGAATTCGGCAAAATGAGCAGCGATTATATTTTGCCCGACTGTTTTGGCTTTATGGCTCATACGCCTTCGATTTGGGCGCATTGCGGTCTGCTTGGTTTTTCAACGCAGAAACTTACATGGAATTGTGCAGTCGGCATTCCATTTAATATCGGTGTGTGGGAAGGCGTTGACGGTAAATCCTTAGTATGCGCATTCAACCCCGGACATTATTCCGAAGGATTGAACGACAAAGCAGATGCAAATGACCAATGGACACAGAGAATCGAAGAAAACGGTCAGAAGTACGGCTTGTATGCCGATTATCATTATTATGGCATAGGGGACAGTGGCGGCGCTCCGAAAGAAGCATACATTCAAAACTACACCGACTGCGTGAAGAAAGGCGACGGAAAATATAAAATCTTTCTCGCATCTTCAGACCAGTTTTATAAAGATGTTACGCCGCAGCAAAAAGAAAGGCTGCCAAGATACAAAGGCGATTTGCTGCTGATAGAACATTCGGCAGGCTCAATAACCTCGCAGGCGTATATGAAGCGTTTGAATTGTAAAGGTGAACAGCTCGCGGACTCCGCCGAACGCGCTGCCGTCGCGGCAAACCTGCTGGGCGGTATTGTTTATCCGAGTGAGAAATTCGACGCTGCATGGAAAAGAGTTCTGGCAAGTCAGTTCCACGATATTCTGCCGGGCACAAGTATTCCCAGAGCTTATGAATATTCCTGGAACGATGGCATTATCGCGCTTAATTTGTTTTCAGCGGGTCTGACTGATTCTGTCGGCGCAGTAGCAAGAACAATGGATACTAATGTTGACGGCAGAGCAGTGATTGTCTATAACCCTCTGGCGATTGACCGTCAGGATGTCGTTCAGGCGGAACTTGAATATCCGGCAGGCTGTCCGAAGAATATTGAAGTCCTCGGGCCGGACAGGAAAGTCAAGCCGTCGCAAATCATTTCCGACAAAAATAATAAATTGCAAATTCTGTTTGTTGCCGATGTGCCGAGTGTTGGTTTTGCTGTTTACAATGTAAAGCCGAGCGAAACTGAACAGAAATTCGATACAGGCTTGAGTGTTGTCGGCAATACGCTTGAAAATAAATATTATAAAGTTGTTATTAACGCAGCCGGCGATATCGAATCAATTTTTGACAAGCAGGCAAACAAGGAACTGCTTGCATCGCCGGCCAGACTTGCGTTCATGAATGGAAAACCGAAAGCCTGGCCAGCGTGGAATATGGACTGGAAAGACCAGAGTAAGCCGCCGGTCGGTTATGTCGATGGTCCCGCTGAAATCAAAATCACAGAGTCAGGCCCTGTCCGTGTGTGCATAAGAGTGGTTCGCAGTAGCAGAAATTCAGTATTTAAACAGTATATCAGACTTGGCGGCGGAGAGGCCGGCAAAATGGTCGAAGTTGAGAACAGAGTCGAATGGCAGACTGGCGGCTGCGCATTGAAAGCGGAATTCCCGCTGACGGTTTCCAATCCGAACGCGACATATAATCTCGGTCTTGGAACAATCGAAAGAGGCAATAACAACGAAAAGAAATACGAAGTGCCTTCGCACGAGTGGTTCGACCTTACAGACACAAGCGGCAATTACGGCGTGAGCATTCTCCAAGACTGCAAATACGGTTCAGATAAACCGGCAGACAATATCGTTAGACTTACATTGCTGTACAGTCCCAACACGGACGACAGAAACGATTACACCGAGCAGTGCTGGCAGGACTGGGGCAAGCACGAAATTAAGTATGCAATTTACGGCCATAAAGGTAATTGGGCTGACGGGATGACATCATGGCAGGCTCGCAGATTTAATCAGCCTTTGACTGTGTTTGAAGCATCGGCTCACAAAGGTAAAGCGGGCAAAGCATGTTCTTTCGCATCACTTAACACAAATCAGGTTGAAGTGCTTGCGATTAAAAAAGCGGAACGTGAAGATGTCGTTGTAGTTCGCGTTAAAGAATTGCTCGGCAAACCCTTAAAGAACGTTCAGCTTTCACTTGGAAATGGCGTTAAATCCGCTTATGAAGTGAACGGTCAGGAATTTAAAATTGGCGAAGCTGTTGTAAAGGATTCGAAGCTGACTTTCGATATGGGCAGCTACGGCATTCGCAGTTTCGCGGTTGAACTGAAATCGCCTGCGCAGAAAATTGCAAAGCCGAATTATGAATTTGTCAAACTTGACTATAACGCTGATGCAATCAGCTCGGACAAGAATAAAGCTGACGGCAAAATGGCACAGGATTGTTCGTATTCGGCAGACCTTGTGCCGGATGTTATCGTAAGTGAAAGCGTTGAATTTGCAACAGGCCCTAAAGCTGACGGTCAAAACAACGTCGCTGTTTGCAAAGGTCAGGAAATTAAACTGCCTAAGGATAAATATAATCGTCTTTACGTCCTTGCCGCTGCTGACGAAGACACAAAAGGTGTTTTCAAAATCGGCTCGCAGGAAACATTATTAGGCGTGCAGAACTGGACGGGCTTTATCGGTCAGTGGTACAATCGTGTATTTGACAGAGAATTTCCCGAAGTGTGTTATGATGGTCGGTTTACTTTAATGGCGATTGATGCGCCGTTTATCAAACGTGATACGATTGCGTGGTTTGGCAAACACCGTCATACGCCCACAGCAAACGATGCTTATAGATTCACTTATATGTTCAAGTATGCGTTGGATGTTCCGGCCGGAGCAAAGACGATTGTTCTTCCGAATAACGACAAGATAAAGATTTTCGCTATGACTGCGGCGAACAATCAAAATGACGCGACAAAACCGGCTTGTCTGCTGTACGATGATTTCACAAACAGAAAGCCAATGGTTTTAAAATGATAGTTACGAACCCTGCCAAAGTTCCCTGTGATTTTGTTTTTCAAGGCAACAAAATCCAAAAGATTCGGGAATTTAAATGTTGGCAGGGCTAATCGCAATATGTCAAATTGGCGTTTATTCCTATAAAAAACCAATTTTGGCAGTTAAAATGGGTAAAACAGTAAAATGCAGTTGTTTGTTGGTAGTTGTTAGTCGTTAGTATATAACGACTTAGAGGAGATTTGAAAAATGGGAACACCGGGGGGTTAAACTGGTACCTTTTTTGCACTATATCTATCACGAAGACACGAAGATTCTAATTATATAGTATAGATTCCCGCCTTGACGGGAATGACAGGGAAATCTTGGTGTTATCTAATTGAATTCGCAAATACTTTTTTTATAAGGAGTTATAGGATGGCAGCGAAAAATTTAGCGTTTAACGCTGATGCACGAGCAGCTTTACTCACAGGCGTTGAGAAACTGGCGCGTGCAGTCAGGTCAACACTTGGACCACGCGGCAGAAATGCAATCATTGATAAAGGCTGGGGCGCACCAAACGTTACAAAAGACGGCGTTACCGTGGCTGAAGAAGTTGACTTGCTCGACAAAGTCGAAAATATGGGCGCAAAGCTCGTAAAAGAAGCGGCAAGCAAGACAAGCAAAATCGCCGGAGACGGCACAACAACTGCGACCGTTTTGACCGAGGCAATTTTCAAAGAAGCATATCGCAATATCGCGGCAGGCGCAGACCCAATGTCTCTTAATAGAGGTATTGCACAGGCCGTTGACGCTGTAATGAAATCGCTTGTAAAACTCGCAAAGCCGGTGGATATCACAAAGAGCGACGATATTGAAAACATCGCATCTATCTCCGCGAACAACGACCACGAAATCGGCAAGATTATGGCCGATGCTTTCACAAAGCTCGGCAAAGACGGCGTTATCACAGTCGAAGAAGGCAAGAGTCTTGATACGACATTGAGTTATGTTGAAGGTATGCAGTTCGACCGCGGTTATCTTTCTCCGAACTTTGTTACAGATCCTGACAATATGAAATGCGAATTAGACAAGCCGTATATTCTTGTCTATGAAGATAAAATCAGCAGCGTTCAGAAACTCGTTCCAATTCTCGAAGCAGTTGCCAAAGCGAAAAAGCCGTTACTTATCATCGCTGAAGATATCGAAGGCGAAGCGCTGGCGACATTGGTTGTTAATAAACTTCGCGGCGTTTTGAATATCGCTGCGGTAAAAGCTCCGGGCTATGGCGACAGACGCAAAGCGATGCTTCAGGATGTTGCGATACTTACAGGCGCAGAGCCGATTTTCAAGGATTTGGGCGTTGAGCTTGATAAAGTAACAATCAAACAGCTCGGCCGTGCAAAGAAAGTTACAATTGATAATGATAATACCGTAATCATCGAAGGCGCAGGCACACAGGACGCCATCAACGGCAGAATCAAAGAAATCAGAAATGAAATCGACTCGACCACGAGCGATTATGACCGTGAAAAACTTCAGGAAAGATTAGCGAAACTGACCGGCGGCGTTGCACAGGTTAATGTCGGCGCGGCAACGGAATCTGAAATGAAGGAAAAGAAAGCACGCATCGAAGATGCACTGCACGCCACACGCGCAGCCATCGAGGAAGGTATTGTTCCCGGCGGCGGCGTTGCTCTTGTTCGCTGCATTGACGCTGTAAAGAAATTGAAACTCGAAGGCGACGAAAAGACCGGTGCGGAAATTATCGCGCACGCTCTGAAAATGCCTTGCTATTATATCGCTGATAACGCAGGTGCTGTCGGCAATATCGTTGTCAATAAAGTATCCGAAGGCCAGGGCGGTTTTGGATATAACGCTGACAAAGACATCTACGAAGACCTCGTCGCAGCCGGCGTTATCGACCCTGTTAAAGTTACGAGAATCGCATTGCAGAACGCCGCATCTGTTGCGGGCTTACTGCTGACTTGCGATTGCGTCGTTACCGAAAAGCCAGAAGAGAAAAAAGCTGGTGCCGGTATGCCTGGTGGTGGTATGGGCGGCGGCATGGGCGGAATGGGTGGCATGGGCGGAATGGGAATGCCTGGCATGGGCGGCATGGGTGGTATGGGCGGAATGGACATGTAATCCAAAAATTAGAAAAAGAATATCGAAATTCGAAAAATATAAATAAAAAATTAACGGAGATATAAAAATGAAACTTAGACCTTTAGATGACAGGATTGTTGTTCAGCCGCAAGAGGCTGAAGCTAAAACCGCAGGCGGAATCGTTCTTCCTGAAACAGCGAAAGAAAAACCATTGATGGGCAAAGTTATTTCAGTCGGCCCGGGCAAAATGCTCGATAACGGCAAACGCAGCGATGTCGCTGTGAAAAAAGGCGACACTGTATTGTTCGGCAAGTACGGCGGAAACGACTTCAAAATTGACGGCGTTGAATATAAAATCCTGCATGAGAGTGATATACTCGGAATAGTTGAGAAGTGAGGTTAATATGGCTAAACAAATGATGTTTGATGATGCGGCAAGAGCACACCTGAAACAGGGATTGTCTCGTCTGGCGGCGGCAGTAAAAGTTACTCTCGGCCCGACAGGCAAAAATGTTCTTCTGCATAAAAGTTACGGTTCACCAAAAATTACAAAAGACGGCGTTTCTGTGAGCAAGGAAATTGAACTGCTCGAGCCGTTCCAGAATATGGGCGCGAAAATGGTCAATCAGGCCGCCAGCAAGACAAGCGATGTTGTCGGCGACGGCACGACCACCGCGACGGTTCTTGCTGAAGCGATTTTTAACGAAGGTTTGAAAAATGTTACCGCGGGCGCAAATCCGATGGCAATCAAACGCGGCATCGATAAGGCCGTTCAGGTAGTTGTTGATTTCATTGCTTCGCAGAGCAAAAAAGTAAAAGGCCACGATGACATTGCCAAAGTTGCCGCAATCAGTGCGAACAACAATAAAGAAGTCGGCGAAATTCTGGCCAACGCAATGGACAAAGTCGGCAAAGAAGGCGTTATCGAAGTTGAAGACGGCAAAGGTTTGCAGACCGAATTGGAAGTTGTTGAAGGTATGCAGATTGACCGCGGATATATTTCGCCATACTTTATGACGAATACAACTACAATGGAAGCGGTTCTTGAAGACGCTTACATTTTGCTGTACGAGAAAAAACTTTCGAGCATCGCGGAAATCGTTCCTCTGCTTGAGAAAATCGCACAGGTCGGCGCACAGTTGATGATTGTCGCAGAAGAAGTCGAAGGCGAAGCTCTGGCGGCTCTGGTTATCAACAGATTGCAGGGCGTTTTGAAAGTTTGTGCTATCAAGGCACCAGGCTTTGGCGACAGACGCAAAGCGATGCTCGGCGATATCGCGGCTCTTACCGGCGGCGAGCTGATTACCGAAGACCTCGGTGTAAAACTTGAAAAAATAGAACTCGCACAACTCGGCAAAGCGAAAAAGATTGTTGTCGGCAAAGAAAACACGACAATCATCGAAGGCGCAGGCACAAAGAAAGCGATTACTGCCCGCTGCGAACAGATTCGCAAACAGGCTGAAGCGACAACGAGCGAATATGACCGTGAGAAACTTCAGGAAAGACTCGCGAAACTGACAGGCGGTGTAGCTGTTATTAAAGCAGGCGCTGCGACTGAAACTGAAATGAAAGAACGCAAAGACCTTTTAGACGACGCACTGCACGCAACGAAAGCTGCTGCGGAAGAAGGCGTTGTTGCCGGCGGCGGAGTTATTTATCTGCGGGCGATTGAAAAAGTCAAAGCGGCAGGAAAACAGGCCGGCGGCGATGAAAAAATCGGATACGATATTATCGCGGCGGCCTTGAAGGCTCCGACAAAACAGATTGCCGACAACGGCGATGAAGACGGCGATGTTATCGTCTCGAAATTGCTCGAACAGTCAGGCAATATGGGTTATGATGCAAACGCAGGCAAATTCGTCGATATGATTGAGGCTGGAATTATTGACCCGGCCAAAGTATCGCGAAGCGCACTGCAGAACGCCGCATCGGTTGCCGGTTTGATGCTGACGACTAATGTTTTGATTACCGATTTAAAAGACGATGACAAAGACAAACCTGCTATTGAAGGCTCTGTTAGATAGTTAAATGGCTAAACGCGATTACTACGAAGTTTTGGGCGTGGAAAAAACCGCGAGTGCGGACGATATCAAACGTGCATATCGTCGGCTTGCGATAAAGTATCACCCTGATAAAAATCCCGGTGACAAAGAAGCCGAGGCAAAGTTTAAGGAATGCGCCGAGGCGTACGAAGTTTTGAGCGACAGCGAAAAACGCGCTCGATACGACCAATACGGCCACGATGGTTTGCGAGGCTCCGGCATTCACGACTATTCAAGAATGAACGTTGATGATATCTTCGGGGCGTTGAACCTCGAAGATATCCTCGGCGATTTGTTCGGTTTAGGAGGCGGACGCGCAAGACGCGGCGGCGGGTCTGGCAGGGGCCCCAAAAAAGGCTACGACCTCGAAACCGTAGTCGAGCTTACATTGGACGACGTAGCTAAAGGCGTTGAAAAGAGCATCGAGTTTACGCGTCAGGATTTATGCGAAGAATGCACAGGCACAGGCTCCGCGAAAGGCAGCAGTCCGGCTAAATGCCCGACTTGCGGCGGTGCTGGGCAGGTAGTACGCGGCGGCGGTTTTTTCCAGATGGCATCAACATGTCCGCAGTGCAAAGGCACAGGAAAGATTATTAAAGACCCGTGCAAAAAATGCAGAGGCGGCGGCAGGATGTCCAAAAAACGCCTTGTTACCATAAAGATTCCCGCAGGCGTGCACGAAGGACAAAGTGTGCGAATCGGCGGCGAAGGCGAACCCGGCGCTGACGGCGGCCCGCGAGGCGATTTGTACTGTTATGTAAAAGTCAAAGAGCATCCGTTCCTGCAAAGAGACGGCATTGACCTTATCGCGACTATTCCTGTAAGCTTTACGCAGGCTGCGCTCGGCGGCGAAATCGAAGTGCCGAGCCTTACCGGTATGCGGGAATTAAAAATACCGCCCGGCACGCAATATGGCGATGTGTTCAGAATCAAAGGCCAGGGCTTGCCGGACATGCGCACAAAACGCAGCGGCGATGAGCTTGTGCAGGTTATGGTCGAGATACCGAAAAAGCTAAACAGCCAGCAGGAAGAGCTTCTGCGGCAGTTTGCGAAAACTGAAGACAAAATTGTTTTGCCGAAGACAAAAGGTTTTTTTGAAAAACTGAAGGAACATTTCAATAATAAATAGGTAAAAGTATGAGTAAAGAAGATTCAAAAGAACCGGTTGAAAAGTCGGAAAATAAAGAAGACAAAAAAGAAAATCAGCTTGAAAAACTTCAGGCTGAAAAAGATGAAATTTTCGAAAGGCTCCAGCGCGTCAGCGCCGAGTTCGTCAATTATCAGAAACGTTCCGTTAGGCAGATTTCAGAATCCGTCGCTTATGAAAAGGAACATATATTAAAATCACTTCTGCCGGTACTGGATAATTTCGAGCACACTTTGGCTCATATCGATAAAATTGAAGGCGCGGCCGAAGTAACAAAAGGCGTCAAAATTATTTATGACCAATGTGTGGCGGCGCTTAAATCGCACGGAGTTGAGCCGATAATAGCGGTCGGCGAAAAATTCGACCCCGCGTTTCATCAGGCTCTTACGCAGAGAAGCGAGCCGGACAAGGAAGAAATGACGGTTCTCGAAGAGTTCAGAACGGGCTACAAACTCGGCGATAAAATTCTTCGTCCGTCGATAGTAATAGTGAATAAAAAAGCTGCCGAGCCGGCTAATGACGAAGCACCTGCTGATGACAGCGGTAGTGAAAACGGAGATTAGCAGCAATGCCGACTTACGATTATAAATGTGAAAACTGCGATCATGGGTTTGAGAAATTTCAATCGATGAGTGCACCTGTTTTGCGTAAATGCCCGAAGTGCGGCAAATCGACTTTGAAAAGACTCATAGGCATAGGCGCAGGAATTATTTTCAAAGGCAGCGGCTTCTATCAGACAGATTACAGAAGCGATTCGTACACACAATCAGCTAAAAAAGAAACCGACAAGAATACAAAAAAAGAAGAGAAGACAGAGACGAAAACAGAAACCAAATCCGAAACAAAAGTGGAAACAAAGAGCGAGCCGAAAAAAACTTCAGAACCAAAGACAGAGAAGAAAGAAAAGAAAAAGTAAATCAGAGCCCTAAGCGTCAGCGCAGGGGAAATAATGGTTTAGCGGTCGCCGGCACGGCGGCCAGTGTCTCAATATATTTCTTGTTGGTGAGACTGTTTGTAGATATAATCCGTCTAAACACTGTGTTTTATAATTTATTCAGTTTTAATCGTGTGAGAAAATTATGAAGCAGAAAATTAAACTTGGCATCGCATTCGTTTGCGGGGCAGTAATCGGAATAATATTATATGCAGATATTTTTTCTGGCCAAGAAAAGCCCGGTGTTTTAACTGGGCCGGTTACTTATGGAGATATTCAAATTAAGCCGGTTACATTTCCTGATGCTGATAATAAAAGATTATTATGTGTTCAGAAAAACAACTACCACTTTGCGGCGTTTTATCAGGATGCAAACGGCACCACAATAAACGGCCTTTTTTTAAATAAAAAAGGTGATATTATTTGCTGCATGAAACCCAAGAGAGAACCGACAGACAGATGGGTTTGTGATTATTCTAATGATAATGAAGAAGGTGAACGATATATAGATATCGATCTTGACGGCAAATTTGATTCGAAATATTTACACGATGCAAATGGTAATATAAAAGAACGATGGATATTCTTTCAAGATGGCTGGATACAAGTCGAAAAAGCGAGTTTTGCAAGGGCGAGAGGACAACAAAATAACTATTATTTTGGCTACGACACAGGCTGGTTAAAAGATGCAAATTCAATTCAAAATGATAAATAACTGCCATGATAAATAAATCCAATCCAGTATTGAATTACATATCTATGCATTGGCGTGGAGAGCTTCCATTGAGTGTCTCGTTTTTGGTCAATGGGCTCTGGCCAAATCTTGCTTTATCTGTTTTGAATGTTTTGCTTAATAACGGTTATATTGACAATCCTGTGGTTGGCATGCACATATTTATTTTTTGTTTTGTATTTTGCATTTTTGTTTTATATCCATGGCAAATTATTGGAATATGGCGTTCAGCGGAAAAACGAATTGAAAAATCCGGAAAATATTTCTGGTCTCGCTGCATTCAAATCATTATTCTTTTAAGAATCGTTTGTTTTTTAGTTGCTATCCATTCCAAAATGCCGGCTTATAAAGATAATTTTCTTTGTATTTTACATTTAAATGAAAAGGCATCCTTAACACTGGAAAAAGATAATACAATTATACATTTGCAGGGCCGGTTAGGATTTGGAAATTCAAAAGATGTCAGTAATATTTTGAAAACTAATCCAGGTATAGATGGAATAATATTGGACAGTATTGGCGGGAGAAGTTATGAAGGCCGTGAACTTGCAAGGATAATATCGGATTATAATCTTAATACATATTCTTTCGAGCAATGCCTATCAGCGGCTACAACAGCATTTATTGGAGGAAGGCACAGGTATTTGGGGCCGGGGGCTGTAATGGGTTTTCATAAATGCGGTTTGGAATATGGCAGGAAAGATATTTTTGGATATCTTGAAAAAGAAAATGTCAAAGATATGTTGATTTTTAAAAAACATGGTATTAACGAAGAGTTCACAAAGAAATCGCATGCCTCTGATGTTCTATGGTATCCAACGACAAAAGAATTGCTGAATGCAGGCGTAATTCATGGAATTGTAAATGAGGATTTGAAGGAAATAAACATTAACAGTGGGATAATAGACGAAAATGAAGTCTTTCAGAGGCCGTGTAATTATCTGCCAAAATAATTATAGTCATCTCTTATGCAATTTTATAGTTATTTTCCCTGCACGATAATCGTCAAATTTGCCGGGTCGGTGGAAATTTCAGCCTGCGGTTGTTCGTCGGTCTTTTCAGAGGATGTCAGAACAGGTTTGTCGACGGTCAGCAATTCCGAACCGCTGTTTTGTCGGGCGAAATAATTTTTCAAAATATCTGTATCCGATGTTTTATTAATTACAGCCAAATCATTTGCGACTCTCATTCGCAGGTTATAATTGTCCGCTTTGCAGATGTCCAAAGTCTGGCGTGCGGAAATGTTGTTTACTGTAACGAATTTACCCGGCTGTTCGGTTCCGACTTCCATAATCGCATCGCTGCATTTCGGCCAGGCGGCGGTCAGTTCACCGAATAAGCCGGCGAGCAGTTTTCTGTCGCAGCTTAGCGAATATCTGACATAATCGGCTTTCCGCTCGACAGACGATGTTTTTTCGAAAAGCGATGTATTCATCAGAGCTTTGCCGATGAGCCAGTCGAGTTCGATGGGATTTTCGGTTACAAGCGTAAGCCTTACGACAAGCGGAACAGCGGGGCCTTTAGGCATTTCGACCGGTTTGTCTTCGGCGGGTTTTGCTATTGCAGGGGTGTCTGCGGCGATAATCTGCGGCTTGGGTTTGCGCCGCAGGATATTATCCGCGAATTTCTGTTGAGTCGATTGTGGAACAAAAACATCCATCACAACATACGAAAGGGCTGCCAGCAGTGCAAACATCGCGGCTGTTGTAAGGAAATGTCTGAAAACGAGTCTGCGTTTCCCTTTTTTGTGCTGATAAAATCCGGTATCCGCAAGGAGCATTTCACGTTCGAGATTATGTGCTACACTTTCGCTGAAGCCTTCCGGTGCAGTAACAGAACGCAGCGAGCCGACCAGTGATTTGTGTCTGTTAATAGTCTCGAACAGCCGGCGGACTTCGGTGTCGTTGTCTATCAGACGTTTTACTTCATTGCTTCTGCGTTCATCGAGTTCGTTGTCGATGTAACTGTTGAGCAATTCTTCTGTGTTTTCAATGTCTTTCATAAGTGATTCAGCTTATCGCTGCCTCGACAATTTCGCGGAGATTTTTTCTGCCGCGGGCAATTCTGCTTTTTACCGTTCCAATTTCCATATCGAGCGTTTGTGCGATTTCAGCGTAGCTCATCTGCTCGATATCACGCAGAACAATTACAGCCCTTTGCTGCGGGTCAAGCTTTTCGAGCGATTTCAAAATCAGGCTGTTTACTTCTTTTTTTGACGCCAGTTCCGAAGGATCCGCCGCTTTATAATCAATCAGATAATCTTTCAACTGCCTGCCTGATTCTTCGTCCAGTTCATTTTGCAAAGATTCAAAATGAACCTTGCGGTTTTTCTGGCAAAAGTTCAGCGTATGATTAACCGCAATTCTGAACAGCCAGGTATAGAAACTGCTTTCAGCCCTGAAATCTTTCAGGCTCTGAATAGCTTTCACAAAGCTGTCCTGCGCAAGTTCGACGGCATCGGCTTCATTTCCGCAAAGTTTGAGAACAGTATTATAAATCCTGTCCTGATACTTCAGCAGCAGCTTCTCAACCGCCGCCATATTGCCGGCTATAGCCTGCGATACAAGCGATGCTTCGTCAATCGTAATGTTGCCGACCACTTTTAATTGTTCCTGTATAAATTTGACCATTGCCGTCTTAAAAAGTTCCCGTGTTTATTAAATAATATCAGAATAGTAGTGGTAAATCCTTGTTTGTTAAGGTGTTACGCAGATTCTTTTCGTGCGGAATTTCCCGACTCAAACAGATCTTCTTTTCCCTCGACCACATCTTTGGTTAGTACATATTTCCCCGGTTTTGGTTCTTCGGGCAGTCTGTACATCAAATCAATCATTAATTCCTCTGTCAGTGCCCGCAGTGCTCGTGCGCCGGTATCGCGTTTGAGAGCCTTGCGAGCGATAGCCTTGAGCGCATCGTCTGTGAAGTCAAGTTCGGCCTGTTCCATTTTGAAAAACGTTTTATATTGTTTGACCAGCGCGTTTTTGGGTTTTGTGAGAATATCGATTAGCGCATTCTCGTCGAGCGCTTTTAGTGTCGTAATTACAGGCACTCTGCCGACGAATTCAGGAATCATTCCATATTCGATAATATCTTCAGGTACAACTTCTTCGAGCACATTCGAATATTCGGTATGGGCATCAACAGCCTGCTGGTTTTCAGAGCCGAAGCCAATCATTTTTCTGCCGAGCCGTTTTTTAATGATATTCTCCAGGCCTGTGAAAGTTCCGCCGCAGATGAAGAGAATATGAGTCGTATCGAGTTGAATATACTGCTGCTCCGGATGTTTTCGTCCGCCCTGCGGGGGAATATTCGCGGTAGTACCTTCGAGCATTTTCAAAAGCGCCTGCTGAACACCTTCGCCTGAAACGTCGCGTGTTATCGAGACGTTTTGAGTTGTTTTTCCGATTTTGTCTATTTCATCGATATAAACAATTCCACGCTGGGCAGCTTCGACATCGAAATCGGCGCTCTGCAGAAGACGCAGTAAAAAGTTTTCAACGTCTTCGCCGACATATCCCGCTTCTGTAACGGTCGTAGCATCGCAAATCGCGAACGGTACGTTAAGTTCTCTTGCGAGAGTTTTTGCCAGCAGCGTTTTGCCCGAGCCTGTCGGCCCGACCAGCAGAACGTTTGATTTGTCAATTTCTACATCGTTGCTTTCCTTGTCGGTATGCAGAAGACGTTTATAGTGATTATGCACAGCAACGGCAAGGATTTTTTTCGCGTGGTCCTGACCGATGACGTATTCATCGAGAAATTCCTTGATGTGTCTTGGTTTTGGTACTTCCTCAAGCAGAAAACCCGTATGAGTCATCCGCCTTTTTTCCTGCCTGACGATGTTATAGCAAAGCTCGACACATTCCGGACATATATAAACGCCGCCCGGGCCTTCCACAAATGCGTCAACTTGTTTTTTGCTTCTGCCGCAAAAGCTGCACGTTTCTTTACGTTTGCTGCCGCTATCTAAACCTTTTGCCATTCAATCTTACCTTTTCAAATTTACTCTTTTAATACAACTTTTTATAGAACAAAAGTTGTGTTAAAAAAAGTTTTTTATATAAAACAATCTCGGCCTTCAGGCCGAATCCGCAACTAACGACTAAAAACTAACGACTAATGACTATATTAGATCGTAACCCATTGTAAACGCGCTTTCATTGATGTAATACAGGCCTTTTTTGCCTTTGTAAAAAGCGCGTTTCATTCCGCTGACCACCGATTGCGGTTCGAGTATTCTCGTTTTCTTTATCATCGCGCCGAGCATTATAATGTTCGCGACTTTGATATTACCCATTCGTATCGCGAAATTCGTGGCGTCGATTCCCACGATGTCGAGATTTTTCTTCGGCACCTTGCCCAAGTCAATCATTGACGAATTGACAATCACCGGCGAACCCTGCATCAGCGTATCGACATATTTAATAAACGACGGTGCGTTCATTATCATCGCAAGATTCGGCCGTTCTATTATCGGCGAATCAATTTCATGGTCAGAAATGGAAATCAGCGCCTTGGCTGTTCCGCCGCGAACTTCAGCGCCGTAAGACGCCATCGCGCAAACATTTTTGCCCGCGTCGATGCACGCATAAGCAAGCACATTGCCGGCCAGAATCACGCCCTGACCGCCGAAGCCTGCTATTAACATATTAATTTCATTCTGCATATTATTCAACGTTTTTGTAAACCCCTAACGGGTAGTAGTTAAGCATTTGTTCTTCGATAAACTGCACCGCTTCGACAGGCGATACTTTCCAGCCGACAGGGCACATAGACAAAATTTCAACCATTGAAAAACCAATGCCGTTCATCTGGTTCTGGAAAATTTTTCTGATGGCCGCTTTTGTTTTGTTAATATTTCGCACGGAGTGAATGCTTGTGCGTTCGAGATATTTCGTTTCCTCAAGCGTCGAGAGCATTTCGCAGACTCGAATCGGTTTTCCCATTCCTTTTATCGTTCTGCCGAAAGGGGACGTGGTGGTTTTCTGGCCGACCAGAGTCGTTGGAGCCATTTGTCCGCCGGTCATACCGTAAGTCGCGTTGTTGACGAATATGGCAGACAGATTTTCGCCACGATTTGCAGCGTGCACAATTTCCGCGGTTCCGATTGCCGCAAGGTCACCGTCGCCCTGATAGAGCAGAATGAACTTGTCAGGATGAACGCGTTTTAATGCCGTGGCGACTGCCGGCGCTCTGCCATGGGCGCATTCGATAACGTCGCAGGATATATAATCGTAAAGAATAACAGCGCACCCGACAGGCGCGGTTAGAATCATTCGTTCGCGTATGCCGAGTTCATCAATCGCTTCGCCGATAAGACGCAGAATTATTCCGTGCCCGCAGCCGGGACAGTACTTTGTCGAATCCTGTATTATCGATTTTGGTTGTGATTTTACAATATTCATTATTTTTTCATTATCTCGCTGATTTTTTCATAAACGGAATCAGGAGTTGGATTCCATCCGCCGCCCATTCCGTAAAAATATATATTTTTTTTCGGCACAACGTCCATAAGCGTCAGCAGAACGTCTTCGAGCATTTGCCCCATACTCATTTCGATGACGAGAAATTTCACGTTCTTGTTTTTACGTGCGATATCGACAAGCTCGACATCCGGCCACGGCCAAAGTGTCTTGGGCCTGAACATGCCAATTTTTGTGCCGTTGGTATTATGTTTTTTAATCGCTGATTTCGCGATTCTGCTCGAAGCGCCGTAAGCGATTACGATAATGTCGGCGTTGTCGCAGTTGTATGTCTCGCACCAGCGAAGTTCTGATTTGATTTTGTTGTATTTCTGTTCCAGCTTGCGATTCAGCAGTTCCAAACCGTTTGCAGGATTGAGATACAGCGTCCGCACAACGTTCGGCTTTCTGCCCGCGCAGCCGGTAAGTGCCCAGTCTTTCGGCGGGAATTTGTCGAACATTGGTTTGTACGGATGCATCTGAAACGGCTCGACAAGCTGACCGATAATGCCGTCGCTTTGAATTAGTACAGGCATTCTATAATAGTCCGCCAAATCAAACGCGTTGAGCGTCATATCGTAACATTCCTGCACGCTGTTCGGCGCAAGCACAATGCAGCGATAATCGCCGTGCCCGCCGCCTCGCGTTGATTGAAAGTAGTCGGCCTGCGATGCTTCGATATTGCCGAGTCCCGGCCCGCCGCGGCAGACATTTACTATAACGCAGGGCAGTTCGGCGCCTGCGATGTAGCTTATGCCTTCCTGTTTGAGACTGATGCCCGGCGACGACGACGATGTCATTACCCGCACGCCCGCTGCCGATGCGCCGAATACCATATTGATTGCCGCCACTTCGCTTTCAGCCTGAATGAATACGCGGTTTTCTTCCTCCATTCTTTTGGAGAGGTATTCCGGCGTTTCAGTTTGCGGAGTGATTGGATATGCGAAATAGCAATAGCAGCCGGCCTTGATGGATGCTTCACCGACGGCCTCATTGCCTTTCATCAGCATTTGCTTATCTTGAGTTTCAGTTTTTTTTTCGTCAGCCATTAAGTCTCTTATACTGATTTTTAAATTTTTTCGTGCTGTACTTCGCGGTTAAAGCGAAGCGGGCAACGAAGTTACAAACTTCACGACGCGCGAGTAATAATACCAAGTGGTATTATCCTGCTTAACCTGCGGCCTCGATTATTGTAAAGCAGCAGTCCGGACAGATGATGTAGCATGCGCCGCAGCCGTTGCATTTTTCGTCGATAGCGACGTAATCGTAACCTTTTTTATTGCTGGTGCCGCTTTTATGAATGGCAGCCTGCGGACAGACGCCGATGCACAGATCGCAGCCCTTGCACTTTTCGAGATTCATTATTGCTTTTTTTGCCATAGTATTTTTCGTATTTATAATCCAATTAACTTACCACAAGATTGACAAGTTTGCAACAAAACTTAACGTCTTGTTAGTAAATAGTTTATGACCGCTTGTGAACGTGCAATATGTGATAAAAATAATTTCTCTGTGGTCTCTGTGTCCTCTGTGGCTAACAAAAAAGATTATCTCGGTGGCTTATCTTCCAGCGAATTGAACTATCATCGATTCGATAGCGGTTTGTGCGGACGCCTTACCGGTCTTGATTTCGTAATCGAACTGTGCAAGCTGCCGCAGGCAATCGCCGATTTTTTTCAAGCCGGTCTTTTTTAATGTGGCGAAAAATTCCTGCTGATTCCAGATGCGAAGTTTTTTTGCGACCATATCCGGCCGTTCGCCTTTTGCAATAAGGGCTGCCGCGCTGAACATTCTGCGGAAGTGCCACGCAAATGCGCCGATGATCGTGTACTCAATATCTTTATCTGTCTGAAACATTTTTCGCAGTTGCTCCATTGCTTTGCCTGCGTTTGCCGCCATCATTGCGTCGATAACCTCAAACGCGTCGAATGCGCGATTGCGTCCGACAACTTCCGAGATATGTTTTTCTGTGATATTTTTTGCCGAGTTGATGTAGGCTGCCAGTTTGTCGATTTCATTGCGAAGAATCCCCGGCTCTTCGCCGGCAAATTCGATAAGCATTTGCGCTGCGTTATATGAGAGGTTTTTGCCCGACTGACTTGCGTAATCGGTGATGTATGATGTAAGCTCACGCGATTTCATTTCAACGACTTCGATAAGTTCGCCGCCGGATTTCGGCAGCATTTTGGCAAGTCTGGTATTTGAAGGCCATGAGCTTACGGAAAGAATAAGCACGCCTTTTGGTGCGGGGTTTTCAAAATATTTTTCTAAAAGTTCGCGGTTATCGCTTACGAAATCGTCCGCACCGGCGATAACAACTACGCGTTTTTCCGCCAGAAAGGGCAGTGTTCGCAGTTCGTCGAAAACCTCTGCTGCCGTAATTTTGTCGGCGTCTGCCCGCCAAAGGCTCATCTGCATTTGCTCCGGCGTAAGCAGTTGATTTACTAATGCGGTTACTTTCTCTGCGGAAAGAAATTCATCTTTGCCCGCAACGACATATATTCGACAACCTGAAAGGTTTTGTTTTGTATTTTTATCTTTTGCCAATTTTTAAATCTTAATATCTTCTTTTTACAAATACTTCTTTGACATCTATTTTGAGCGGACTTCCGACTATTTTCGAAGTTTTTCTGATTAACTCTTTCCAGTCTTTTTCGTATTTGTACCCTTTGGTTTGGTTCCAGCATGCACCGGCGTAATACGTTACGACATTATTACTTCGTGCGTTGGCCAGCAGCAGGTAATGTTCTCCGTCTTCGGCGGCTTTATACGTTATCGACTCTTTGTCCAAAATAATGCCGCAGCCGATAGTTCCAAATTCTTTGTCCGGCTCCTGCCAGTAGCCGAGATATTCGTTAACAGTGCCGTAGGTTGGTTTGCCGCCTCGGTCGCATTTTACGATTCCGATTGCGAAAACAACATTGCTCACATCGCCGTCGAATCTGCTTTCGATTTTGCAGAAGTTCCAGCCTTTATCAAGAGTGATTCTTTTTATTTCCTGAAGTTTTCTGCCGTCGCCCATATCCCACGGCTTGTAGGATACCTCAAATATTGCTCTGATTGGTCCGTTGGCGATGACTTTGTGCTGGTCATAATTTTCCGACACCAGTAATTTGCCGTCAGCCCAAACGCCGATGCCTCCGCAGCCAAGCGTGTGAGCGACATTGAAGAAATCAATGGCATAAGGATTGTCAGAATGATAATAATCGTGTCCTTTTTTGTACAGGATGGGCATTACCGGCTTTGTGCTTTTCTTAACCCAAACGTCGATACCGCTGCTTGTAAGTTCGGTTCTTTGCAGTTCCTGACCGTAAATTCTGAACGCGATTTTGTCGTTCTCCCACGCAAAATCGTCTTTGCGTTGTGGAACGTAATAAGCTGCCGCACGGTCATAAACTTCGACTTTATTCGCCGCGTTTGCTTCGTAAACTGTGAAAGTTTGAGTTTGTCGTGCTCTGATGTCTGTCAGGAAAAGAATTTCATCATTTTTGCCGTCTTCATCTTTGTCGAGAAGCTGACTGGGCACGAATGTTTTTAGCGAGTCATTGTAAATCGCCGGCTTGACAGTCTCAAACATTGGCAGATCACCAAGATTAACCGCAACGACAGCAGAGTCTCTGCCAGTGTCGATTAGATTAGTTACAAATATTTTGGTATCTGCCTTTGCAGTTTGCACAAACGATAAAATTACTGCAATCCATAAAACAACCAACTTATTCATAATAAATCCTTTTACAATAAGTGTTTATTCGTGTTAATTCGTGGTTGAATCCGTTTTTCCGTCGGTTTCTTTAGTATCTTCCGCCGGCGTATCATCATCTTTTTCTTCTTTGACGACACGTTCAACTGCGACAACTTTATCATCTTCATCGAGTTTAATCAGCCGAACGCCTTGGGTGTTTCTGCCGATTTCGCGCAGCTCATCCAGCCCTGTGCGGATGATGATGCCCTTTGCGGTGATAAGCATAATATCATCATCGCCCTTGACCGTTTTAATCGCGACAACGTTTCCGTTTCTGTCGGAAGTCTTGATATTAATCAGACCGATACCGCCGCGATTCTGCGACCTGTAATCTTCGAGTTCCGTGCGTTTGCCGAAACCGAGTTCGCAAACCGTCAGCAGCGAAGCGCCTTCTTCTGCGATAACCATATCGACGACATAATCGCCTTTCCGCAGCGAAATACCTTTCACGCCGTGCGCCGAGCGACCCATTGGCCGGGCCTGTTCTTCGTCGAAACGAATCGCCATACCGTCTTTTGTTCCGAGGATGATATGGTTTTTTCCGTTTGTCATCGCAACGCCGATGAGCGCGTCGTCCGGGTCGATTTTGACAGCTATAATTCCGCTTGGCCGCGGATTGCTGTAAAGCGACAGTGCCGATTTCTTGATAATGCCGTTCTTTGTCGCCATCACGAGATTGCGTTCGTCGAATGTGCTGACGTTGATAATCGACGTAATTTTCTGGTCGCCCATATCCAAAAGGTTCGCGACGCTTCTGCCTTTGCTCTGCCGCGTAAGCGATGGAACATTATAAACCTTCAGCCAGTAGCATTTGCCGCGATTCGTGAACACCATCAGATAATCGTGCGTCGATGCGGTGAACATCGACTCGATAAAATCGCCTTCGCGCGTATCCGAGCCGATAATGCCTTTTCCGCCGCGACCCTGTTTGCGATAGGTATCAATCGGCATTCGTTTGACGTAACCGCCATGGCTCAATGTTACGAGTACCTCTTCGTCCGCGATGAGGTCTTCCATATCCATCTCTTCCATTTCTTCGGCGATTTCCGTCATACGTTTGTTGGCGTATTTTTCTTTGAGTTCGGTTAAATCCGCGACAATAATATCCAGCACTTTTCTTTCGCTGGCGAGAATTTCTTCATAGCCTTTAATTTCATTTACCAGGTCGGCGTATTCTTTGCTCAATTTTTCAATTTCAAGACCGGTCAGCCTTTGAAGCTGCATAGTCAGAATCGCGTCAGCCTGTGGTCCGGTCAGAAACTGCTCTTCGCTGGTTGCTCTGCTCATAAACTCTGTCGGCAGCAGTTTCTTCAGCGTTGCCGTTTCGATGAGTTTGAGCGCCTTGTTCATCAAGTTGATTTTTGCTGATGGTGTATCAGGCGATTTCTTTATCAGTTCGATAATTTCATCGATATCGCTGATTGCCAGAATCAGACCTTCCAAAATATGAGCGCGATTCTTGCACTTATTCAGCAGGAATCGTGTGCGTCTGCGAATCACAATTTTGCGATGCCCGATGAAATGTTCCATCATTTCACGGATATTCAGCGTCTCCGGCCTGTTATTAACCAGTGCTACGTTTGAAACCGCGAACGTAGATTGCAGCGGCGTGTATTTATAAAGTTTATTGAGTACAATCTGCGACTCTGCGTCTTTTTTCAGTTCAACGACAATTCGCATTCCGTTTCTGTCTGATTCATCTCGCACATCTGAAACTTCCGGCAGCAGATCGTTTTCGACAAGCTCGGCGATTTTTTCAACGATGCTTGTCTTGACGGTCATATACGGAATTTCGGTAACGATGATATGCGTTCGGCCCTTCTTGGTCTCTTCAAATTCGACTTTGCCGCGAACCCTCAAATGTCCCTTGCCGGTTGTGTATGCGTCGCGAATACCTTTGCGTCCGCAGATTATACCGCCCGTTGGAAAGTCAGGGCCGGGCAGGACTCGCATAATATCTTTGAACCCGCAGTTAGGGTCGTTGATGATAAGCAGCATGGCATCGCAAATTTCGCCCAGATTGTGCGGCGCTAAATTTGTCGCCATACCGACCGCGATACCCGTCGAGCCGTTGACTAAAAGATTTGGAAACTTCGACGGCAGAACCAAAGGCTCTTCGCGTGTCTCGTCATAGTTCGGAACAAAATCTACTGTGTCGCGATTAATATCTTCGAGCATTTCCGTCGCTTCAGCAGACATTCTCGCTTCTGTATACCTCATCGCCGCCGGCGGGTCATTATCGATACTTCCGAAATTTCCCTGCGGGTCAACGAGCGTATGCCGCATATTCCAGTCCTGCGCCATACGTACTAAAGTGCCGTAGGTCGCCTGGTCGCCGTGCGGATGATAGTTACCGCCGGTATCGCCGACGATCTTGGCGCATTTTCTATGCTTGCTGCGAGGCCCTAAGTTAAGGTCGTTCATCGCGACAAGCACACGTCTTTGCGAAGGCTTCAATCCGTCTCGTACATCCGGCAGTGCCCTCGATACGATAACGCTCATCGCGTAGTTCATATACGAATTCTTCATCTCATCGAGAATTCGTTGTTCTTCAACTCGTTCCGTTTTCTTTGGTTCCTGCGTTTCGCTCATAAATCCTTTTATATCAATAAATTATGAATGTAGTGATATTTTAAAATTCCGACTTATTTATAAACGCTAAAGTGTATTATCAAAGTGGTTTGAAGTCAAGAATTTTAAATCGTATCCGAGCTTTGAGCCGGATTGTCAAAAACAGTTATGTGGTGAAAATTGGCTGAAAATCTTTTGCCGCTTTTTCGAGCTGCGAGGTTTGTTCTGCTGTGATTGTTCTGTAATTCGGAGCCAGTTCCATTGCCAAACGGAATAACTTTTCTTCTCCGGGCGGAAGGGCTGCTGTAATCCTCTGTGATAGTGTCCAGTTCAAAGCCAGTTTTGCCAACTCCGGGTCATCAAGCGGTTCATACCAGCATTTCGAATAGGCCTTCCTTTTCGGGGATTCGTCGTTATCCCACTTTTGTTTTGCCATCGCCTTAAGTGCAAGTATTCCCATATTGCGTTTTTTTGCTTCAGCCAGAACAGCCTGTTCGAATTTATTTCGAAAATGTGTGCAGAAATTGACCGGATAAAGAATCGTATCAAAATCAAATTCACGCATAGCCGTCAGAGCGGCTTGAGGTGAGTGAGCTGAAAAACCAATAAATCGAATTATCCCCGCCTTTTTGGCCTCAATAAACGTCTGAATCGCACCGTCTTTTGATAAGGCTCTTTTCACATCTTTTTCAACATCCGTCAGCGCATGTAATTGATAGAGTTCAAGATGATTTGTTTCAAGATGCTTTAGTGAATTATCCAGTTCCTCTTTCGCGCCCATGCGGTCCCGCAGAGCTGTTTTACAGGCAAGAAATACATTCTTGCGATGTGGTTTTAACGCAGGCCCAAGTTTTAGCTCGGCATCGCCGTAGGAAGGAGCAACGTCAAAATAATTAATCCCTTTTTCAATTGCTTCCTGCACAATCACCGCCGCATGAGCAGGTTCAGAATTCATTACAACAATTCCACCCATCCCAATGATTGAAAGTTTAAAACCCGTCTGTCCAAGCAAACGTTTTGGCAGTTCTGTTTGAATGTTTTTGCTGAAAGGTTCTTCCATTTCTATTTTCTACTGTATAACATCAAAAGTGTATTGCCAATACGGGTTATTGTCAAGGGTTTAAAACGATAAAACCAGTTTTTGAATTTGTGTTTCACATTTGAATATTATATTATCTTGTTTAGCCGTGGCCGGTACAGCCACGAGTAATTTATGTTTAGCGGTCGTCGGGACGACGACCAGTATTTTCGTGTTTAGCGGTTGCCGGTACGGCAACCAGAGTGTTTAATGATTATTGCATATCATGCGATTTTTACGACTTATGGCACATGGCTGCCGAATGACCCGCGAGGTTCATATTCGAAGGAAATTTACAATGATGACATTGAAAAACTGGGCGAAATAAAATACGGCAGACAAACACCGCCGCCGAAAAATCAGATTTTGAAATTTTATTCGCAGGCCGTTCCAACATTAGACAGAGATGCGTATTTGATTAACGATTATACAAGACCTGTGATTGCAGGCGCTTTCTCAAAAGTTGTTAAACGATTGAATATTGAGGTTCCCGCCTGTTCGATAATGAATGACCATGTGCATATACTAATTTTACGTTCAAGTTATAGTATTGAGTATCTTGTAAATCAATTGAAAGGTTCCGCCACCAAAGAGTTGAATTTGAACGATAGTCCCTGGACTCGCGGATTTTGGAGAGTATTTATAGATAGTGAAGAGATATTAAAAGTTGCAATAAAATATGTGAACAATAATCCTGCCAAGTCCGGCCTTTCTCCTCAAATCTGGAGTTTCATCAAACCATTATCAATTTGATTTTTGTTTAGTTCCCGCATCCTCGTTTAGCGGTCGCCGGAACGGCGACCCGTAAATGTTTAGCCGCCTCCGGTACGGAGGCGAGTATTTTCGTGTTTAGCCGTGGCCGGAACGGCCACGAGTGTTTTCATGTTTAGTGGTCGTTGGCATTCTAATCCTCGCAGGGTACGGCCACGAGTGTTTCGTGTTTAGCCGCCTCCGAAATTTTAATCCTCGATTCTTTAGGATTTTTCTGCTTCAAAGGGAAAAATCAGAGAGGACGGAGGCGAGTATTTCCATGTTTAGCCGTCGCCGGCACGGCGATGTGTCCGGATGTATCTTATTCTCGTGTCATTCCAGACCTGTCCGGTCGAAGCGCAGCGTAGATCCCTGCGGGAAAAATCTAAATCATTTAAAATTTTAAATCGAAAATGTACCTGACACCGTTAATTTCCCATTAAATACGTAAGCTTCACATTTTTTTTAATTATTTGTTGAATATGCCGGTGAAGATTTTATAATACAGTAAGTTGTGCATAGAAAATGGTTGGGACTTTTTGGGAGAATAACATGAAGTTAGGTTACACATTAATTTGTATTGTATTCAATTCATTGGTTTTTGGTGCATCTTTTTATGATATTGATTTTTCAGAAAGTACTCGGCCATATTCGGTTGTATTTGGTTCGCCGAGAATTCAAAATAGTTTTGGCCATATTTCAAATAACTGTCTTGTCTTCAATCCTAAAAGCAGCACATATGAGCAAATTGAGCTTAAATTAGGCAAAGGACAGAAAACTTATCAATTGTCTTTTGATATCGAAACAAAAAAACTCACTAATTCCAAGTATGCATTTACAGTTTTATTTGATACGCCTACTGTACAAACATTTTCCCTTCATGGAATGCTGAATGATATATACATGTTTAATCCTTATGCCGGCGGATCAAAACGCACATTTTTCACCTTTTCAGATAATTCTTTGATGCATATCGATGTAGATATTAATTTGATGTCATCACGATGGTCTATTGCCGTCAATCAAAATGTGATTGGCAGCAGCGGATTTCATTCTGATACCGGTGATATCAGGTCTATACGTTTTGCTCTTTCGCCTTGGTCAGGCACAGCAGGTCTTGATAATAGTATTTATGTCGGAATTGATAATATTCTGGTTACGCCAGAGCCTGCAACACTTATTCTTATGTGCGCAGGAGCTTTCATTCTAAGAAAGAAACATTAATTCTGAAAAATTCAATTTGGTACGTCCGACCTGTTCGATTGAAGTGTAACGAAAATCCCTGTGGGTTACAATCCCTGCGGGAAAAATACACACCGTTTAAAATTTGAAATCTGTACCGGACACCTTCATTTCCCTCTAAATTTAAAAAAGTTCATTCTGTTTTACAGTAGTTAATTTGTATTCTACTGGTTGGAATTTCCATTTACCATTTTCCAAACAACATTCACTCATGCAAAATGCATTTTTCCATCGGCTATTTTGCATCCGTGCGTATCCCTCTCGATACCGTTTTATTAAGGCTTTTACGGGTTCTGCAACTATTTTGTGATAATTTTTATCCGTTGTCGTAAAACCATGTGCCACTCGAAACGAACCAATTAGTAAATCTGTTAATTGTAGGAATTGACAGTCATCATAAGACTGACAATCTTTTGTTGTATGGTTGCCTGTTTTGTCATCTATCGAATAAAGACCGCCTTGTATTGAAAAATAATCTCTTAATCCTGACAGACGATCAACAATTCTCTCGTGGTCAAGATTTCTTCGCTGATGCTCACAACCGTCAAAATGCATCTTTGTTATTTCAATAGTATTTTCGTCGTTACCTAAAAAGTGAACTCCTCCTTTTAGTCCCATTCTAAATGTAGTTTCAACCTTTCCACCATAATCTAACGCATTAGACATGTTTTTAAAACTATCACGTTCTCTAAATACTATAAACTTGGCACCTATAGGTTGTTTTACGATATCTTCATAATTGCCATCCCATACGATTTTACCTTTTTGTTGTCTCCCCAGTCTGATTGTATATTTATCTTTACCAAATTTGGTCATCATCGCACCAACTGCGAATAAAACCCATAATTCTGCACAAACAAAAGCCTTATCACGATATTTAATTTCTTTGATTCCAATCGGTTTCCTATGATTTGTATTAGTGCGTATTTCTTCTAAATATTTAAGGAAAAGTGATTTAGTGGCCTCAGGGACCAAAAGCATTCCATGCCAATATCCATCTACTTTTGATTCGTCATGATATAAATGGTATTTCATTCTGTCTGAAGATTATTTTCCCTGAATTGCTTGTGATAGTTCACTAATTCTTCCAAGTAATAAATACCAAAGCCAAGGTATTATTGTTAACGTTAAAAAAGTTCCCACAATAGTTCCAAAACAAGAGAGTATTGCAATTCCAATACCAAGAAAAATCCTTGAAGACGTGGTTTGAATTTGCCATTTTTCATTGCTTACTTCAAATCTAATATTCCACAAGTAGTCATCAAAGGCATATTGAGGAATTGGGTTTGATTCGCAGCGTATTAGTGCTTTTGCTTTAGCAATTTTTTCGTTTTGATATATAAGGGAATTAGTGATTTTTTCCAAATCTTTCCAAGAAAATGCGACAAGTATATCATCTTTCATCCATTCTGGATTTCCCTTAATGTCCTGACTTTTTTTTCCAATATCAGCACATAATTTTTCTATTGCTATCTCAGTGTCTTTTATCTTTTGTGGCGTATCTCCGTTTGGTTCACTCCAAGATGCACAAAATCCTATGACAAGTCCTATGGTTCCTAATATAATCGAAACTATAACTCGTGTTTTTAATTTTATTTTCTTCTTTTCCACTTTTTCCCTTCGCCTAAACATTTATTCTTAAAATTTAATTTTTGATTTGTCATTTTGTATTTTGATATTTGATTTTTAAATTAGATAACTGCCTCCTGTTTTTCATTGTTGCTATTGCCTCAATGCCTTACACAAAATATCATATCCTAAATACCGAGCATTTCAAGTAAAATCCGCACATAATTTACCTGAAAATTTTCTACGATAGCGAGTCAAAACCAGCGATTTTGGAGTGAAAAACATTATTTGTTTGATTTTCATCTAACTTTATGGTATAATACCCATATAAAATTACGGATATTTCCAATCCTATTGGCTAATGACTACTGAATATTGGCTACTAAAAACATCCTTAATTTTTTTGACGATTTCACTTCATTCCACTGCTGTTTTAGATTTTTTTACTGCATTTCAGTGCGATTTAGTTACGTTTTAGTGTCAAAAAATGTTGAAAAGTGTCGTTTTCGGGGGTAAATGAACCGGAAAATTGGGGTTTTTCATTGAAAAGTTAATACTTTGAAGCACTTTATGAGGTGTTTTTTAAGGTTTTGGAACGCTTTTGAAGCGTTTTTTTTAATAAATGTGCGCAAGAAAAAAAAACTTTGCGCAATTAATTCCGTGCGTCGAAGCGAAGCGGAGACCTCCGAATCTTCAGGTTTTTTTCTGCCTCGAAAGAAAAAAACAGAGGGGGTGATTTTTCAAAAACTTGTGAAATTTTAAAAATCATCCCTCGAAGAGGGATTCCTTATTTTTGCATTTTGATTTTTTATTTTTGATTTTGTGATGCAGATTCGACTGTGTTGAAAAGCAGCATCGTAATTGTCATTGGTCCGACTCCGCCGGGGACGGGAGTTATCATTGACGCAACTTTACTGCATCCTTCGAAATCGACATCGCCGACAAGTCTAAAGCCGTTCTTCTTCGTCGCATCCTCAATTCGATTTACGCCGACATCAATAACCACTGCGCCTTCTTTGAGCATATCGGCGGTAATCGTGTTCGGCTTGCCTGCGGCGGCAATCACAATGTCAGCCTTCTTTGTGTGAGCTGCGATATCTTTTGTTCTTGTATGGCAGACGGTAACGGTTGCGTTGCCGATAGGGGACTTTTGAATGAGCATATTCGCAAGCGGTTTGCCAACTATATTGCTTCTGCCTACGATGACGACTTCTGCGCCATCAAGTTTCACGCCGCTGCGGATTAATAACTGAACGACGCCGTGCGGGGTGCAGGGCAGGAATGCTTTTTGGCCGACGCACATCTTGCCGACGTTCACCGGATGGAAGCCATCAACGTCTTTTGCCGGGTCGATTGCCAATAAAATTTTCTGTTCGTCAATTTGTTTCGGCAGAGGAAGCTGAACGAGTATGCCGTGGATTCGTGGGTCTTTATTCATCTTCTCAACGAGGTTCAGCAGTTCTCTTTCCGTTGTATCTGCGGGCAGGCGGTTATCGCTTGAATACATTCCGATATCGTGGCAGGCTTTTTCTTTTGCGGTAACGTAAGATATGCTCGCGGGATTTTCGCCGACGAGAATCACGCCCAGGCCGGGTGTGATGCTTTTTGCCTTTAACGCTTCGACTTTAGTTTTAAGTTCCTGGCGGATATCCGCCGCTATTTGTTTACCATCAATAATCTTTGCTGCCATTTAAAATCCTTGGCCGAAGGCCTTTCCACAATTTTTATTTTTGATATTTGATTTTTAATTTTCTTTAGAATAATCCCTTTACTTTTCCGGTTTCGACATCTACGTCGATGTTTCTGAACGCCGGGTTTGATGCTGTTCCGGGCATTAGTTTAATATCGCCTGCGACCGGCACGATAAAGCCGGCACCTTTGTAAACCATAATATCGCGGACGGGTAAAGTCCAACCCTTTGGTCTGCCTTTGATATTCGGGTCATGCGACAGCGAAAGGTGTGTTTTAACCATGCACGTGCCGAGCGTTTGCGATTCAGGGTCGGCTTCAAGTGTCTTTGCTTTTTCCAGAGCGGCGGGCGAATATTCTACGCCGTCTGCGCCGTAAACTTCCTTCGCGATGAGTTCGATTCTCTGACGCAGCGGAGTTTTTAGGTCGTAGAGGAATTTGAAATTATTTTTTTCGTTCGCAGCGGCCATTACAGCTTCGGCAAGTTCGATTGCACCGGCTCCGCCTTTGAGCCAGTGTTCTGAAAGGGCGCAGTAAGCTCCGTTGGCTTCGGCGATTTTTTTAACGAGTGCGATTTCTGCTTTTGTGTCTGTGTAAAAGCTGTTTATGCAGACGACGGGGCGAACGCCGCTTTTCTTTACAATGTCAATATGAGCTAAAAGATTTTCGCAGCCTTTTTCTACCAGTGCGAGATTTTCTTTTATGTAGGCTTCATCTAATGGTGCGCCAGGCTTAACGGCAGGGCCGCCGCCGTGCATTTTTAACGCGCGAATGGTTGCGACGATTACGACGGCATTTGGCACAAGTCCTGACATTCGGCATTTGAGGTTCCAGAATTTTTCAAAGCCGATATCCGCTGCGAATCCGCTTTCTGTAACGTGATAGTCTGAAAGTCTTGTTCCAATTTCGTCGGCGATGATTGAGCTTTGGCCGATTGCAATATTTGCGAATGGTCCTGCGTGTACGAAGACCGGCTGGCCTTCGATTGTTTGCAGTAAATTTGGATTAATCGCCTTCGTCATCCACGCAGTCATCGCTCCATCGACTTCGAGGTCGGCGGCGGTAACTGCTTTTCCGGATTTGCTGTACGCTACGACGATTTTGGCCATTCGTTTTCGCATATCGGCGAGGTCTTTTGAAACGGCCAGAATCGCCATAACTTCACTTGAAACGGAAATTGCGAAGCCGGACTTCATTTCAAAGCCATCCATTTTTCCGCCGCGGCCGATTATAATATCTCGAAGCGATTGTGCACAAAAATCCATAACCCATTTCATCTGTACTGTATCGGGGTCGATGTCCAATCTTTTTAATCCGCTTTTTGCCAGTCTGGCGTCATCGTAATTATTTTCGTGCTGAAGTCTGGCTGTCAGCGCGACCATTGCGAGATTGTTGGCGTTTGTAATTGAATCGATGTCGCCCGTAAGGCCGAGTGAAAGCGGGGCGAGCGGAATACATTGCGCAAGTCCGCCGCCTGCTGCGGAGCCTTTAATGTTGAATGTCGGGCCGCCGCTGGGCTGACGAATCGCACCGGTAACTTTTTTGCCGAGTTTGCCGAGTCCCTGAACAAGGCCGATTGTCGTCGTCGTTTTGCCTTCGCCGAGCGGGGTGGGAGTTATCGCGGTAACGTCGATGTATTTTGCTTTTTGAGGTTTGCCGAGTCTGTTCAAAATCTTTTTGTAGTCAATCTTCGCCAGCAGTCTGCCCATCGGGATTATTTCTTCATCCATGATGCCAATTTCGTGAGCAACCTGAACTATTGGTTTTGCGGATTCTTCTGACGCTTCGGCGATTTGCCAGTCTTTGAGTTTTGTCGGGTCGAGCATTTAATTTCCTTTTTAAACCACGAATTAATGCGAATGTTAATAACGTTGATTTTCTACTAAATACGTGGAATTAGATATAAAAAGCAAGCGTTTTTTTTGAACTATTGTGCTATTCAAGCCGTTAAACTCTTCAAAATCACATCCATATCGACATTATCTTTGAGCAGTTCGTAAGTTCTTGCGATTTTGTGGTAGTCGTCGGAGCGGATTTTGAAATGCAAATCCTTCATCTTCGACGTTACCGAAAACGTGTCTTCGGTAGTAAAAAGTACAGGAATAGTGCTTTTGAGCAGCAGCGACAAAATAGTCGTATCTGGTTTTAAGCCGCCGGTGAGAATGATTCCGCCACTGCACAGTTTTTCATGGTAGTCGCTCGATTCGGAAAGCGCAAGCGTGAGCAGGATATTGTCGATTCTATCGCCGGGGGTAATAATTAGCGTGTTTTTCTCGATGTATTTCAAAACGTTCTGTGGTTCCATCGCGGCGACAACGGTGTGCTCGATTTTGTTATGGAGAAACTCGCGACCGCTCAAGACCTGGAATCCAAATTCCTCTGCGACCTGACCGATTGAAAAAATAGATAAGTCCGATTCGAACGGAATTGTGCCGATGAGCTTCGAGCCGATAAGCTCAATGCCTTTTGCGCCGATGGATTTAATTTTTTGCAGCTTTTGCGGGAAAACTTTGTTCAGTATTACGCCGACGACGTTTACGTTATACTGTTTGAAAAGCGCAAGCGATAAAGTGATTTCATCTATTGGTTTTCCAATTCCGCCTGACGCGACGATTATTACATCCGCGCCGAGCATTTGCGCAACACGTGCGTTCGATAAGCCAAAGCAGCTTCCGACGCCTGCGTGGCCGGTGCCTTCGACGATGATTGTCGAGTGTTCCTTTTTGAGCCGTTCGTAACTTTCGAGGATTTGTTTTTCGAGCGAAGTAACATTGGGGTTCATTATGAATTTTGTGGTGAAGCCCTCGGCGACCGCAATCGGACTCATATCCTGCGGCTGGTCTTTGAGTTTGAAAGACTGGAGCATAAGCACCGCGTCTTCGTCAACGCTGTGGCCTTCGTAAATAACATACCTTTGGCCGACGGGCTTGATGTAGCCGACATTGTGGCCGAGGTGGTGCAAATGCTGAATTAGACCGCAAATCACGGCGGTTTTGCCGCTGTCCTGTCCTGTTGCGCTGATATATAGTGGCTTCATAAAAAATCAAATGTCAAAAATTAAAAATCAAAATTTAGGAATCCGCCCATCTTCTTGCTTTTGCAGTATAGATTACAAAAGAGGGCTAACGGTATTTATATGCTATTTATAGTGAACAAACGCGGTTTTTACAAGTATAAACCTTGATTTGTAAGGCGTTATTTTTAAAATAATTATGGCGTTTTTAGCAGAATAGTGCTAAAATTCATTTTTCGTGTAGAAAATACCGAAGTATAAAAATGGACAAACTGCTGTTTACAAAAGAAGAATTTTCGAAAATTCAGGCCGCATTCGCGGGCAATTTCGCTCTGCCGATTGAAACAACCGGTACGGATGGCAAATGCGTTTCTAATTTGTGCAGCAAAAATTGCAATCCTGAATTTTGCAAAATAGTACTCAAAAGCCCGGCCGGCGCCAAACGCTGCCATCAGGACAGACTCCGCAGTTTGAAAATGGCGTTCGAGACCGGTCAGCCTTATATAACAATTTGCCACGCGGGGATAGTTCTGGCGTGCGTGCCGATAATGGACAGGGATAAACCGCTGGGCGGAATATTCTTCGGCAAATGTCTGTGGAATGCTCCCGATGAAATCCTAATCGATGATATTGACAAACGCCTTAAAGGGATTCGCATCAACAGGCAAAAACTTCGGCAGGCTATCGAAAAACTTCCGATTCTGGCGGGCAGAAAAATTCACGAAGCAGCAGAATTCCTGTTCGTGCTTTTATACGAATCGACAGGACTCGACCCCTACGTCGTTCAGTGGCGAAGGCAGCGAAGCCAGCAGCAGTCTGAAATCGGCGAACTGATAAAAGAACACAAGGAAGAAACAGGAGCCGGTCAGTATCCGCTGGAAGCTGAAAAACAGCTTATGGAAAAAGTAAGAATCGGCGACCGAACCGGCGCAAAAGAAGTTCTGAATATGATTCTGGCGAGCATTATGCTCAAAGACCCAGGAAATATTTCGGTTCTCAAAGCACGAATGCTTGAGCTTTTGAGTATTCTCGGCAGAAGCGCAGTCGAGGGCGGAGTCGATATCAATTTTATGCTTGAAAAAAATCTGGATTACATAAATAAAGTTCTGCAAATCGACAGCCAACAGGATTTGTGTGCGTGGATAAGCAACGCACTGAACGATTTTGTCGAACTGGTCTATTCGATTCAGGATAAAAGGCGGGTGTCGCAAATCAAGCCGGCGACGGATTTTATCAGTCAGCATTTTAACGAACAAATTACGCTCGAAGACGTCGCACACAGCGCACATTTGAGCGTTTCTCGTTTGAGTCATATTTTTAAGGAACAAACAGGGCTGACGATTGTAGATTATATTACGAAGTCGCGAATTGAATACGCCAAGGAACTTTTGATTTCCACGAATAAAAACTGTACGGAAATATGTTTCGATACAGGTTATAATAATCAGAGTTATTTTACCAGAACGTTTAAAGAAGTTACAGGTATGACGCCCAGACAGTTTAGGGAAATGAACAGAAGAAAATGACAGAAAGATTAAATGGGCAATAAAATATCAGATTCAAAAAGGCTGCATGTGATGATTGCCGAAGGTGAAGGCCTTACTGTCGAATTTAAGGAGCATTATACTTCTAAAATCGACAAGGATATAGTTGCGTTTGCCAACACTAAAGGCGGCCATATATTGCTTGGCGTTGCGGATAATGGCAGAATAACCGGTCAAAAATTAAATAATAAAATAAAATCTGAAATTCATAATATTGCCAGAAACTGCGAACCATCCATAAATATCAGCCGTATTTTACAGATTGATGAAACTGCCATTGTAGAAATTCCGGAAGGCGACGAAAAACCTTATAGTTGCAGTGGCGGGTATTTCCGCAGGCTTGATGCTGTAACGCAAAAAATGAGTCAAAGAGAAGTTCGAATTCTTTTTCGCCAGACCGATACTGTTTCTTTTGAATCACAGGTTTGCCGGAATTTGAACCTTAAGGATATTTCTCTTACCAAGGTCAGAACATTTTTAAAAGAAACAGGTACGGCACTAAAGGTTGGCAAGACAGATTTGTCTTTGTTTTTTTCGAGTCTTGGCGTTTTAGATAAAAACAAGATAAATAATGCTGGTGCATTAATGTTTGCTTCGAAGATAGAAAAGTATATTCCACATTCCGAAATTATTCTTGGCGCATTTAAAGGAAATGATAAAACTCATATATTCGACAGAAAAGATGTTCGTGGGGACCTTTTTACTCAATTTAATGAGGCGGTATCATTTTTAATGAAGCATTTAAATATTCGCAGTGAAATTAAAGGCGTAAACCGTAACGATGTGTACGAGATACCGTTGGAGGTTTTGAGAGAAGCTGTCATCAATGCGATAGTTCACAGGGATTATACTGTTAAAGGGACAAGCATCTATGTTATGGTTTTTGACGACAGGGTTGAAATAGAAAATCCTGGCGGCTTGCTTTCAGGGGTTACTATGCAGAGCCTAGGAAAGGCCTCTGTAAGGCGAAATCCTGTTATTGCGGATATGTTCCACAGGATGGGAATTGTTGAGCGTATGGGGTCAGGCATAGATAGGATGCGGAATGTTTTGCGCAATGCCGGTCTTAAGGAGCCGGTATTTGAGGCAGATGAGTTTTTCCGTGTTGTATTTTTCCGTAATCCGCTTTATTCTCTCAAAAAGACTGGGGGAACTATGGAGAAAACTGTGGAAAAGACTGTGGAGAAAATTTTGGATTTGATTAAAAATAATCCTAATGTTACGCAAAAGATGATGGCCGATCAAACTGGTTTGACAAGGAGAGGCGTAGAATGGAATCTTCGGAAACTAAAAGCAGAAGGTTTTATTCGCAGAACAGGTTCTGTCAGAAAAGGATTCTGGGAAATTATAAAATAATAAAAGATTAGATTTTGATATAACAATGAAGAAAAAAATAGCAATACTCGGTTCAACAGGCTCGATAGGCAGAAATGCCCTGAAAGTCATCGATGCGCTCGGTGATAAATACGAAGTGGTCGCTCTGACAGCACATAATAATATAGAACTGCTCGCAGAGCAGGTGCAAAAATATCAGCCTAAAATAGCGGTTGTTACAAATGCGAAAAAGGTTGATGAATTTAAGAAATTACTGGAGAAAGACACATCGCCGTGCCGGCGACGGCTAAACGAGGGGTTTGAAATATATTCCGACCTGACGGCGGCGGCGTGTGATGCGGAAATAGACGTTGTTATCGCGGCAGTTGTCGGTGCGGCAGGGCTTGAGGCGATATTAAACGCAGCCAGAGCGGGCAAGATTCTGGCAATCGCAAATAAAGAGCCGCTGGTTATAGCCGGTGCGCTTTTGACGAAAATAGCAAAAGAATCCGGCGCGAAAATACTGCCTGTCGATAGCGAACATTCGGCAATTTTTCAGTCTTTGCAGGCAGGAAATATTAAAGAAATAAATAGAATAATCCTGACGGCAAGCGGCGGGCCATTCCGAGGTGCGACGAAAGAACAAATTCAAAACGCGACTCTCGAACAGGCTCTTGCGCATCCGACGTGGAGTATGGGAAAGAAAATTACGGTCGATTCGGCAACGATGATGAATAAGGCACTTGAAGTTATCGAAGCCAAATGGCTTTTCGATGTGCCTGTGGAAAAAATCGATGTTCTGGTTCATCCGGAATCGATTATTCATTCGATGGTCGAATTTATAGACGGCTCGGTGATTGCGCAAATGTCTGCGCCGGATATGTGTCTGCCGATTCAATATGCCCTCACGTTTCCGAACAGAGTTAAAGGTATAACCAAACACCTGCGGCTTGAAGAAATCGGCAGGCTGACGTTTGAAAAGCCTGATATGGAAGTCTTCAAGGCTCTGAAAATCGGGTATGAGGTCGCCAAAACTGATGGGACGGCGGCGGCAGTGTTCAACGCGGCCAACGAAGCGGCGGTGAAAGAATTTCTGGAAGGAAAAATAAAATTTGTTAATATAGTCGAACTTATTGAGCGTTGTCTCGATAAACATAATGTTAAAATCAATGCGAGCCTGGAAGAACTGCTTTTGGCGGATAACTGGGCGAGAAATGAGGTAAGTAAATGGCTGAACAAGTAGTGGTTGAACAAAAAAATGTAAAAAACAAAAATTTGATAAACGCCTTCATTCTGGTCGTTCTGGTCGGAATGATTGCGTATTTTATCTCCAAAAACTTTAATAAAAGCAGCAGTATAATCCTGTCGTTTGTCGGGTTGGGCGTTGTGATCTTTATTCACGAATTCGGGCATTTCGCGGCGGGCAAACTTTGCGGTATTAAAGTCGAGGCGTTCGCTATCGGCTTCGGCACGATTATTATCGCTTTCAAAAAGATAGACAACTTTCTGCAAATACGAATTCTTCCGACGATTCTTGAAAAGCATAATGACCCCGACCAGGCGGGGCTGCTTTGCGTTAAGATTCCAATGAACTGCAAAGCGGGCGAAACGGAATATCAGCTTCGCGTTTTTCCGGTCGGCGGTTTTGTGAAACTTATGGGGCAGGAAGATTTGGGCGCGGACAAGAAATGCCAAGACCCGCGAGCGTTTACTAACGTTGCGATTTGGAAGCGAATCGTCGCGGTATCGGCAGGCGTTACATTGAATATCGTCCTGGCGGCGATACTTTTTGTAATCGTATTTATGCGAGGCATTAATCTTCCGCCTGCAATCGTCGGCGATGTGATGCCGGGGTATCCTGCTTATAATGCCGGTCTGAAAGTGGGCGATGAAATCCTTGCGGTCAACGGCAAAAGCAATCTTGATTTTATGGGTATCGCTTTCGAGGCAGCGCTTATTGGCAAAGACAAGCCGGTGAGTTTTAAAGTTAAACGCACTGATGGAAGCGTAGTCGATATGAATATTGTTCCGACGCGAATAGCTGAACTGGGCATCAAGGGGGTCGGCATTGGACAGCCGTCAACACTTGAGGTCGCAAAAGTTGCGGACGTAAACGCATTGGAAGCACAATACGGAGTGCTGCCGGGCGATGTTTTGGCAGCGGTTGACGGACAGCCGGTCGAACAGTTCTGGCAGTTCAGCGAAAAATTGGACAACAGTTTTGAACCGAATGTTACTGTCGCGTATAAAAGGGCGGGGCAGGATGCACTTATTGAGAAAAAATTATTGCTGGAATATTCGCCGGTGATTGTTTATCGCGAAGATACAGATGTTTATGTGCCGTCGCATATTTACGGACTTGTGCCGAGGCTGAAGATTTACAGCGTTCAAACGCCTGAAGCAAATGAGGCGTTTCGGCAGGGCGATATTATTGTTCAAGCCGGCGAAATCGCGAATCCAAATTACAAGCAGCTTCGCGAACTGACGACGGCAAGTCTTGGTCAGGAAATGACGATGGTCGTTTTGCGGGGCGGCGAATCTGTTGAAGTGAAAATATCGCCGAAGAAAAGCAGTGACGGCAGAGCGGTGTTGGGAATTGTCGTGATGCTTGATGTTGAGAACGCTTTTGCGGCGCAGACGACAGACGCAAATACTTATGCCTGGTCGGGTGATTTAGCCAAAGGTGCACAGATATTGTCAATCGCGGGCAAAGATGTGAAAAATTATTTCGATATCGCAAACGCGCTTAACGCAAATTGCGGAAAAACGGTTAAAGTAAAATATGAAGGCGTTTTGGATAATGAGGAAACTTCGTTCGCGGTACCCGCTGACGGAAATCCGATACAGGCAAGATCGCAGATTGTCGATGCTCCGCCGTTTAAGATGCTCAAGACGCTTTATCGTGCGACAGGGCCTGGCGATGCGATAAAGAAGGGCAGCAGAAAAACGCTTGAGTTCGTCGGACAGACTTATATGACAATCAAAGGTTTAATCGTGCGGGATATAAGTCCAAAGAGCCTGATGGGGCCGATTGGTATGATTGCGGCAAGTACGAAGATTATTTCCGACCGCGATTTTATGCAGTACTTCTATTTTATGGGAATGATTAGCGCGTGTCTTGCGGTGATGAATTTTCTGCCGCTGCCGATTTTTGACGGCGGACTTGTTGTGCTTTTGATAATCGAAAAAATTATCGGCAGGCCGGTGAATGAAAAGGTGCAGGAAGTTCTGGTCTATATCGGTCTGGTGGGAATAATCGGTCTGGTGATTGTTGTATGCTATAATGATATTTTAAGGTGGTTTTTACATAAATAAAAGGAGCGGGCAAATGATGCTTGTTGTAACTATACCGGCATATAATGAGCAGGCAACGGTAGGACAGGTTATATCAGATGTTCCAAAGGCAATTGCCGGGATTGATGAGATAAAAGTTGTCGTAATCGATGACGGCAGCACGGATGCAACGGCACAAGTCGCTTCGCAGGCGGGTGCGTATGTGCATAGTCAGGGGCACAATAAAGGGCTGGGTGCAGCTTTTTCGCAGGGGATTCGGACGGCATTGTCGTTCGGCGCGGATATTATTGTGAACATCGATGCCGACGGGCAATTCGATCCTAATGATATATCCAAGCTCGTCGAACCGATTTTGCAAAATAAAGCCGAGATGGTTACAGCCAGCAGATTCGCTGACGCTTCGCTTGAGCCTGAAATGCCGTGGATAAAAAAATGGGGCAACAGGCGGGTCGCGAATATTGTAAACAATCTGTGCGGCCTGAATATGAAAGATGTTTCGTGCGGATTTCGAGCGTACAAACGTGATGCCGCATTGCGTGTAACACTGCTGGGCGGACATACATATACGCACGAAGTGATTCTTGATATGGCGTTTAGAGGTTTGCGGATTGTCGAGGTGCCTGTGAAGGTGCAAGGCGTTCGCAAATTCGGCCAAAGCAAAGTCGCATCTAATGTTTTCAGCTACGGCTGGCGAAGTTTGTGCATTATGCTGCGGGCGTTCAGAGATTATAAACCGATGATGGTTTTCGGCGGCATAAGCGCGGTTTTTCTGATTCTGGCGATTCTCTGCGGCGGATTTGTTATGATACATTTTTTGCGAACCGGCGCGTTTTTTCCTTATGTGTTTGTTGCGTTCGCGGCTGCGGGGTTTGCTTTTATTGCTTTGATTTGCTATATCACAGCGCTTCTTGCGGGGATGCTGAACAGACTTCGGATTTTGCAGGATGAACAGCTTTTCCTGCTGCGAAAGAATGAGTACGAGAAAAAATAACTATCAGGACATTAATAAAAAATGCGAGCCATAGTCGATATCAGCCATCCTTCGCAGGTTCATTTTTTCAAGAATCTCATTCTGCGATTCAGAAAAAATGGGGATAAGGTTCTTGTAACTGCACGCGGAAAAGATGTTACACTCGATTTGCTGAAAAATCTAAATATCAAGTATATCTGCCTTAGTCATCAGGCCGGCGGTATGCTTTCGATGCTGCGTGAATTAATTCTGCGTTATGTTCTGATGTGGATTATTGTCCGGCGTTTCAAGCCTGATATTCTGATTGCGGAAACCGGCGTTACAATCGGACTGATTGGGATGCTGATGAGGATTCCGCGGATTGTCGAGGAAGATACAGAACACGCAAAATTGCAGCGAATGCTTGGGCTGCCTTTCGTTTCGATAATTATGACGGGGCTGGGGTATCTTGGCAATCACGGAAAGCGTGAGCGAAAATTTAAAGGCGTTTGGGTGCAATCGTATTTGAATCCTGAATATTTTTCGCCTGACGCTTCGATTCTAACTGATGCGGGGATTGAAATTGACAAACCCTTTATTGTGATGCGGATGGTTTCATGGTCGGCGGCTCATGATAAAGGTCTGCATGGATACAGCGAATCGCAATATCTTGACATTGTTGAAAAGTTGTCGAAGTACGGCAGAGTTATAATCAGCTCGGAAGGACAGTTGCCGCTTTCAATGGCGAAATATAAAATCCCTGTCTCGCCGGAGAAGGTTCATCATTTGCTTGCGTTCGCAAAGTTGTATATCGGCGAAGGCGCGACAATGGCTGCAGAAGCGGCTGTGCTGGGAACGCCTGCGATATTCACTAATCCGCTGCCGCTTGGTTATTTGCAGGCAATGGAGCAGAAATATCAATTGATGTATAATTGCGAGGATTTCGATGCGGGGGTTGTAATCGCGGAAAAACTGCTGAATACTGATAATCTTAAACAGCTTTGGCAGCCAAGGCGCAAAAAACTATTAGATGAAAGCGAAGACATAAACGAATTTATGTTCCGTATAGCTGAAGAAGTTACCAGGAGTTAATACAATTTTTCAATCTGCTCTATACATCGCCCCCATAAATCAGAATCGCCTGATTTAATGGTTTTGAATACCGCGGAATTAGTAGAGTATTTATGAGTGAGTATCGGTTCATTTCCGTGGCAATACAACTCAAAATATTTCGCCAAAATATCAAGCGGATTGTCTGCGGTGAAATTTTTTGATGATACTATTTTCGGGACAAACAGCGGCGTTTTGATATTGTTATTTTTTGCTTTAACGGCTCTGCGCCAGCCGGTGTCTCTGCTGCATACGCCGACGACTCTTTCGAGAAATGACCAGATTCTTCTTGCCAACGTGGAATTTTCATACAACTGTCTGTTGATTAAAATTCCACACCGCAGCAGGTTTCTTCTTAAAAAATCCCAATATAAAATAATTTTGCTCACATCATAAGCAGACCATTCCGGCGCGAAACTGCGGTACGCGGCGGTTTCGAGAAAACAAAAGACCGGATTTGGGAAATTGTGATACATTCCCAACTGCCAGGGCGGGAATGAAACGCCGGCGGCGAAAATATGGTTCTGATTCAGTAAATTTATTAAAAATTTATCCCATTCCTTTTTGAATACGTGGACATCGGGGTCAATTATCAGGGCATACGGTGTGTGAATATTCTGCATTAAGACGTTCAGGCCTGAAGAATGGGCTGCGGAGCCTTTTAAATTGCCGGGATTGTTTTTCTCGATGGTAATATTTTGAAATAACGATTTGAGCTTTTCAATGTCCGCGTCTTTGCCGTTTGTATTGTCAATTATTAGAAATCGAATTTTTTCGGGACTTGCGGCCTTTTCCAGTAAGTTTTTGAATAACTTCTCCAGATAGTCAGATGAATACCAATTTACAGTTCCAACCGTGATTAGGCCATCAGAGCCGTTCATTGGTGATTTCCTTTAGCTTCTCTTTTGAGAATAAACCTTTGCCTCCGATGAGAATAGCGATGATGATTACTAACGTCGTGCCTAACACTCGCATAACGGTTGAGATTAAGATGCCTTCGGCCATTCCTGTTCCCATTTCGCTGCTCAAAAACCCGAACGCGATTTCCTGTATGCCAATATTGCCGGGGATGATGATGAATGCCGATGAGATTTTCAGCAGCGCATAGAAAAGCATCAACGCGGGGATATGCAGTTTGAAGTTAAAACTTATAAAGATTAAATAATAAACGAATAAAGTTTGGATTGTAACAAGCAGTCCCCAGGCAATGATTTTCGCAAGATATTTTAAATCTTTTACGTTATTTAAAGTTGCAGATATTACCTGCGACAATTTAGATTTTGTCCAGACGAGCGTCTGCATTTTGACAGGAATCGCTTTTAGGATAAAATATGCTGCGAGAGGCATGATAATAATAAGGGCGGTAATCACACCCACGACCTGATAAGCTTTGAATCCGATTAATTGGAAATCCGGTTTGGTGAACAGAATAATCACGAACGCCAGAATCAAATCGAGAGTCAAATCCATCCATGTAAACGAAATGCCTGCGCTTATGTAATCAGTGTAAGATATTCCGAATTTTCTTTTGAGTTCTACGCCTCTGTAAATATTGCCGGATGGAGCGAAGAATGTATTATAAAATCTCGCCAGCAGAACTACGCTGAACCATTGCCAGAAGGGAGGATTAATGCCGCTGCACTTATGCGTTATTATTTTAAAGCGATAGCAATAAGTCAGCAGGGTGGTGAAAGAAAAAAATACGATGCCCAAAAAAGAAAATTTGTCGATTTTGAACGAAATTTGCAGCGAATCCCAATTGCTGTAAAAATACTTCGCTATAAATCCTGCACAAAGCAGAAATATGGCTGTTTTTATGATTTTTTTAATTTTGTTCAAATTATACCCTTCAGGGTAGTAAATTCCCGCGATTGAAAGAGTAAGATTCTCAAAGCACTTCCCCGCGGATTTGCGGAGAAATTCAATTGCGATTAGTATAACAGTATCAAAAATCGGTTTCCATAAAGTATAATCGGATTTGTTTGACAAACAACTGAAATTGTTTGCTTTTAATAAAAAGTACCTATTATAATTACTTTTTGTGCAAAGACTTACCGATTTTAAAGTTTATTTAGACATTTTCATCGAAAAATAACTTGAATTGTTCTTTTTGTTCGATAGAATGGTTGAAAGGTTGCAGATGCAGTTTGGGAGTTAGGAATGAGAAAATCAGTAGTCTTCGGACGGTACGGTCTGGAGCAAATCTTCTTAATTTCCCATTGAATTTCGACAAAACAATGTTTTCTATGTTGAAAAATTGGTAATTAAACAAATTTTTTTGGGAGACGAGAAAATGAAAACGGGAAATTTAACAGTCTTAATTTTGGCAGTTGTATTATTTATTTCTTATCCTCTTGGGGCCGCAATCAGCGATAATTTCGATAATGGCGTTCTCGATTCTGCTTGGAATGTTGGATTTGCAAATGCATCAGGTTGGACTTATAATGAAACAGGTGGTAAATTAAATGTTACTGCTGTTGATTTAATCAATGTCAATTATGATGGAGATGCATATATTAAACAGGCATTTTCGGCACCAGATGATTTTGAAGTTAAATGCGGAATCGCATGGACTTCAAATGCAGGGCTTTCAACAAGTCAAGCAATATCTGTCAGGCTTTATAGTGGTGCTACCATTGTAACGCAGGGAGGATATCTCGATTGGAGATCAAATGCTAACGGCCAAAGGCATGCAAGAATAATGGAACCATCGTATGTATATGATTCAGGAGTAAATACAGTTGCTTCTTCCGGCAGTTCTCAAATAACTTTGAAAAGAACTGATGATGTAATTAGTGTTCTTTGGAATGATCAAGTGATGCTGACAGCCAGCAACGATTTAGCTATCGATACGCTTTTGATATGCTTTTCAAGAGTAGATGAAGGTATTCCTCAATATTTCGGGGATTTATCAATAGATTATGTTACAGCTGTTCCTGAACCTGCAACAATGCTTTTTTTAGGTGTAGGCATAGCTTTAGCAAGAAGAATGAAAAAATAAAAATTTATTTATATAGATATTCTGGTGGTCTTTACAATGGGATATACAATTTTTCGCAGAATAAAGCACAAGTCGAATATAAGTGCTAAAAAAGCAGAAAATATTCCATAGTTTTTTTTTACGATATTGAATTTTTCAAAATTAATCGTACTGCTTATTCCGTGAGGTAAAGCGCCGGCTAAAAAGTTTTCGGCTTTTGTGAATTTATAATGCATTTTAAATAAACGCTGATTGAAATCAAAATCAGCGTTTATTTTATAATTAATATTAAATGGCGGTTTAGTGTGGATGGATTTGTTGATTAATAAAGCCTGATGGTGTAAAGTATTGCGAAAACGAAGCCTACTGTCCGCAACAGATGTAAAAACTTTGTTTTCACTTAATATAACATTTCCATAAATGATTTCCTCTTTTTTATATACGGTCATGTCTGAAGGGAGTGATTTTATTGTATCACCAGAACCTAAAAATAAAATAAAAGCATGTTCGTTTGCAATATCCCAGCCCTTATTCATGGCATCGTAAATACCTCTATCGGGTTCACTCCTCCAATAATCAATTGCATGTTCATATTTTTTTAATACTTGAACGCTTTCGTCTTTTGAACCTCCATCGATTACAATATATTCGATATTATCATATTCAAGCCGGAGGACGCTTAAAATTGTTTGCTCTAAATGTCTGCCATCGTTGAAATTTGCGGTTATGATGGTTATTAAAGGTGCTGTATTATTTGAGGATTTGCAAAAACCGGCTTTGCGTAACCCGCCGTCTAATTTAGCAGCATTTTTTGGCAGGGAGCTATTGCATTTTATTAATGTTTTGGTTGTAGAGTATTTAACGTTGCTATAATCCATTTTATTTCAAATTAAACTATTGACGTACAAAGATACTATTGCACTGTAAAATTCTTCCGGTTTTGGGATGGTATAATATGTCTTCACAGCCTTTGAAGGTAAAACCTTTAGAAGTTAAAAGCTCGTACATACCATTGAATAAGATTTGTCCCTTATAAAGAGGTTCAAAACTGGTTTCTACAATTAAAATTTTGGCGAGACTGATAGTTTTTTCGCCACCTAAAATTACCTTGTCCTCGAATCCCTGTACATCCATTTTGATAAGAATGTTTTTATTGAGTTCCAGTGTCTCGGCCACGGAATCAAGCGTGCGAATTTCAATATATTCCTGTTTTACATTTTTTGTAAAAGGAAAAGCATCTACGTGCAATTGTTCCATAGGTAACAACGATGAGCTGTCACTGAATTCGTTATGATATATTAGTTGTCTGCCTTGTTCGCTGCCTAATGCGTAATTAAAACACAGGAACTTGGTGTTGTTTTTTGTTTTGCTGCAAAGTTTTTTGTAACAATCCTGAAGAGGTTCGAATGGATATATTTTTGCGTGGGGTAGAATTTTATGCATTCGAAATGCAAATTGTCCGACATTAGCTCCGATGTCCAGAATCGTTTTAATGTTCTCATCGACAAGCCAACCATATGACTGTGGCGCTTTTATGATTTCCAATCCAAATCTATTTAAGACGCATCTTATCAAATGTTTAGGGTTTAGTATTTCTTTCAACATTTATTTTTTTTCAGTTAGATTAAAAATAATATACGGATACATTCCAGCTTTTAGGAATTTTCCGGATTTTGTTCTTTCGCCGTTAACGCCGTCGATAACTTCATACGGATAATCCTGCGAAAGCCTTGTTATTAAAGGTTTTAATTCGCCTACGGCGGGGCACAGATAATATGGATACCGACCCGTAACGGCATATTGCCTGACTTCTTCATAAGATTGAGCGGGCGTAATTTCCCTGTCGAGATACCAGGCGATTTCCGGCCTGATGAAGCCGCCTTTCGATTCGTTCTGATTTACAATAAAATCCTCAAAACTTAAAAGCGCTTTGTCCGGCGGAATTTGCATATTAAGTTTTTTGAAAAGTTCAATTTTTTGCGGCGCCTGCCAGCGGATATCATAATAATATTTTGTTCCGAAAAAGCAGGAAACCAATAATACGCCGAGCAGAATTGCCTGAACTGTAAGAGCGGCATATTTATTCGCAAGCAGCCGCAGAAACCAGCCGACGCTCAAAATCGCAAGGGCAATAGTGATGGCAAGAAACGGTGTCAAAGGCGTTTCCCACGTCTGATGCTGCCAGAGACAGCCTTTAAGAATGAAAAGCTGGAAGAATGGAATCAGGAAGAACAAGCCTAAACATGGATATTTTAATTCTTTTTTGCCTGCTGAATTCTCTTTCAGCGATAAGATAAAAAGCGGACCAAATATGAAATAAACAATCGCGATGATAAGGCCTGGGATGGTGAAGTTCGTCGAAGCGTGCTCCCACATCTTTGCGAACCACTTGCCCCAATCGAATCCCTGCTGCATTACTCCTTCCATTTCGCCTTTAGCGGCGCGCCATTTATAAAGCGCGGAAATTTTGCTAATGTCCCAGTTGTAACCAGCGGCCATAACGGTGAAATTCAGGCATACGCTTAATAGCGGCGCGGCGGCGAGTATTATCACTAAAGGCCAATACGGCATCTTCTTTTTAAACATACAGCCGAGTACGTAATGGACGCCGATGCCCATCGCGAAGAAAAATCCAACCCAACTGAACTGCACGCCGAGGAAAAGCGTTATCGCCAAAATTACATAATGTATTTTTCGTATCTTTCGCGGCGTATGGCCTGATACTATCAAATACATCCACATCGAAAGATACCCCATCAGCACAGGCCAGCCGCCCATACTGAAATAGCCGGTGAGCGGAAACGCCACATAAATAAATCCGGATAACAATGCGAGCGCACTGTTTGAAATATCCTTTATCATTAAAATGAAAACCAGCAGGGCAGGCAATGCTATAATTATATCCTCAACTTTCAAGCCCCATTCGTTTATGCCAAGAATTTTCATGAAACCTGCCGCGACCAATACGTTCAATTGAGGATGATCCCAATAACGGTCTGGATTTTTGGTCGGCGGCATACCAACAGCCCATGTCGAACAAAATTTAGTGTATGCCAAACCATATTTTACGTGCGAACGTGCCGCCCATGCGCCGCTGGCCTGCGCCCAACTGTGCATTCCATACAAAGGCCTGGTAATATCGTGCAGGACAATCGCTGAAAATAATGCGAGAATTAAAACTGTGAAAAACCAGAACTTTTTTTTGTTTTCCGGTTTTATTGTTTCCTGTTTAATATTTTTTTGAGGAATATCTTTTTTGCCCATTTAAAGTATCCAAATCCGAACCAAAAATTTCAACCCCCGTTTTTCACGAGGGGTACTGGATACCCGCCTTTGCGGATATGACATTTTACTATACGAAACAAACTGGCCATAATTTACCCCAGAAAACATCTTTTTTCCATAAATTTTAAAATTTTCTAATTTTCACTTGAAAAGTTAGGCATAACTAACTATATTAGACGTACCTAATAATATGGGGTATGATAATGACTATAACTAAACAATTAAGTTCGTCGCTGGAAGATTATATCGAGGCGATTTATAACTTGAGCCGGGAAGGCAAAGTCGCCAGAAGCAGGGATATTGCCGATATTCTCGACGTTACAAGAGCATCGGTAACAGGCGCACTTAAGTTGTTAAATGACAAGGGTTTAGTTGATTATCGGCCTTACGGTTTTATTCATCTTACGGAAAAAGGCGTTCAAGAGGCCAAATCCGTTGTCAGCAGGCATAATATTATCGAATCGTTTTTTGTTAATGTTCTTGGTGTTGACAAGCAGACTGCTGAACAGGCGGCCTGCAAGGCTGAACATGCTCTTGGACAGGTGGTTATTTCCAGACTGCTGGATTTCACCGAGTTTTCAACTAATTACAGCAAAAAAGGAACGGATATTATCGCTGATTTTCAGAATTATTGCCGTTCGAAAGAAGCATAATTTCTATGGTTATACAGGAAAAAATTTTATTGAAAGACACGGTTGATGATTCGAAAGTCAAGCTTATAAAAATAGACGCAGGTCAGGCTCTTAAAGCAAGGCTTGCGGCGATGGGACTTTTGCCGGGCGTAGAATTCGGGATAATCAACAATGGTCATCCGGGACCTTTAGTTATTAATTTAAAAGGTACACGGATTGTTCTTGGAAGAGGTATGGCGGGGAAAATTTTTGTAAGGCCGGTGGAAAATTTAAAGCTATGATTAATGGGAAAGAAAAAATAACTGTCGCACTTGCGGGCAATCCGAACTGCGGCAAAACAACTATATTCAATTCGCTGACGGGTATGCGTCAGCACGTGGGCAATTATCCCGGCGTAACAGTCGAGAAAAAGCAGGGCGTTTGTCGTTATAAAGATTATGAACTTGAAATTACAGATTTGCCGGGGACTTACAGTCTGACGGCCTATTCGACAGAGGAAGTTGTTACGCGAAATTTCATAATCGAGGAAAAGCCCGATGTTGTGGTTAGCGTGGTTGATGCCTCGAATCTCGAACGCAATCTTTATCTGGCAGTGCAGTTGATGGAGCTTGATGTTCCGCTGGTACTGGCGTTTAATATGAGCGATTTGGCGAAGCACAAAGGGCTTGTTTTCGATATTGAAAAATTGTCCGTGCTGCTGAATGTTAAAATCGTTCAGACTGTAGGCAATAAAAATCAGGGCATTAACGAGCTTCTCGACACTGTTATAAAGGCCGCGAATGAGCCTGCGAAAAATCTTGCGGGGCTGATTAAATACGGCAAAGAAATTGAAAACGAGATTGAAAAACTACAGCAGAAGTTCAGCGAACTGCAAAACAACAGATGGCTTGTTATAAAATTGCTCGAACAGGACGCGGCGGTTTTGAAAGATATTCAGAACGAAGAAATTATTGTCTCTGTTCTCGAAAGCACTTTGCGTTTGAAGGATATTTTCGGCGAGGAGCCTGAAATTATTATCGCAGACCGGCGGTACGGTTTTATCTCCGGCGCTTGTCAGGAAGCGGTGAAAATTACCGCGGAAACCCGACATAATCACAGCGATATGATTGATTCGGTAATTATAAATAAATTTCTGGGGCTGCCGATATTTCTGGCGATGATGTATATTGTTTTTGATTTGACTTTCCGCATCGGCGAATATCCAATGCACTGGCTGGAGTTTTTTTTCAGTTGGCTCGGCGATACTGTTACGCATTTTTGGCCGGCCGGCAGCGAGAGTATGATTAAATCGCTTTTGGTGGACGGGATTATCGGCGGCGTCGGCGGCGTTGTGGTGTTTTTGCCGAATATTCTGTTGTTGTTCGCGGCAATCGCGATTCTCGAAGATTCCGGATATATGGCGCGAGCAGCGTTTGTTACTGACCGGTTTATGCATAAAATCGGTCTGCACGGCAAGAGTTTTATTCCGATGCTTATCGGCTTCGGCTGTTCGGTGCCGGCGATTATGGCCTGTCGTATTCTTGAGAACAAACGCAATAAAATTACCACGATTATGATTATGCCGCTGATGAGCTGCGGAGCGAGACTGACGATTTATGCTCTTCTTATCCCTGCGTTTTTTGCCGAAAGATGGCGTGGGCCTGTAATGTGGCTGATTTATTTTATCGGTATTGCGCTGGCGGTTATAGCGGCTAAAATTCTGCGGATTACATTATTAAAAGGCGAGACGGTTCCGTATGTGATGGAGCTTCCGCCTTATCGAATGCCGACATCCAAATCTATTTTAATACACATGTGGGAACGCGGCGTGCTGTATCTGCAAAAAGCGGGCACGACTATTCTTGTGATTTCGATAATCCTTTGGGCGGCTTCGAAGTTTCCGCGAATCGACAAACAGCAGATTGCGAATATGGACCAATCGCAGGCACAGACCGCCACGCTCAAGCACAGCATAATCGGCAGGACAGGAGCGATAATGGAGCCGGTTCTCAAGCCGCTCGGATTCGATTATAAAATTGCCACCGCACTGATAGGCGCTCTTGCGGCCAAGGAAGTTTTTGTCTCGCAGATGAGCATTGTTTACGCGATGAGCGAGCACGACGATGTGGCCGTTCTGCAGCAGAGGCTGCGAAATGATTATACGCCTTTGCAGGGATTTTGCGTGATGCTGTTTTGTCTTATCAGTGCTCCGTGTATCGCGACGACTATCGTTACCCGCACGGAAACCGGTGCGTGGAAGTGGGCGATTCTGCAATTTGCAGGTTTGACGGCGATGGCGTATATTATAACACTGATTGTTTATCAGGGCGGGAGATTTCTCGGATTCTAAACATATTTGGAATAATAATAAACATACGCCCGATGCGACGATATTGGCAGTCAGGGTGCAGTTATCGCTTTAATTACGCTGCGTAAACGAGCAGTGCGGCGATAAGCAAATATCCAATCGCAAAACACCGGATGGTTAAAAAACTTCTGTGTGCAAACCAGTTCGCCATCATTCTGGATTTCTGCGGCATAGCGACAATAAAGACCGCACCGCCGATAGCGAGGATTCCAAATACAATTATCAGCCAGGGCAGTGTTGATTTGTCGGTTGCTCCGAACAGAAAAATTATTCCCAAAGCCGCTTTGATAACAGCCGCGATGTATATTTTCATGCCTTGTGAGAGCAGGCCGACATAATATTTTACGAAGTCCGGCCGGGTGATTATTATAATCGCGTCAATGACAAGCAAAATCGCTATAAATTTCAGCCAATTCATAAAACTCCCTTTCAGTTTAGATTGTGCTTTCGGATAAAACTTCAAGCAGAGAAGAATCAATCTCAAGACACGTCGCTTTGCCGAGCATATCGACCTGCAGAATAAGCTTTGTTTTGTTCTGGTCGTTCGACACTATACCCTCTGTTCCCATAAGCGGGCCTGCTATGACTTTGCAACGCTGGCCGGCCTTTATGTAATCATAAGGCGCCAGTTCGGCGCCGCTTTGAATAGCCTTTTCAATCGGAAGCAAATCGCTGATTAAATGCTGCTGGTCTTTTACTTCGATAAGACCTGCGACGCGGTTTGTTTTCAGGACTTCAAGTCTTTGCGGTTCATCGCCGCAGAAAAATACATAACCGCTGAATAAAGGCAGCATCGAGCGGAAAATTCTTCGACTTTTTTTGTAAACTTTTTCAGTCATCGGCAGAAAATAACTTATATTTTTTCTCTGCATCTGCCATGCAAGCGCCTTTTCATTTCTGCTTTTGGTATGTGCAACCCACCATGTCCCCTGAAAGTCTTGAATGCTTTTATCAGGGGGCCAAATTACCGGCGGATTTTCTTCAGGCTTTAACATAACAATATTGTATGTTAAAGAGCACGAATTGTCAAAAGTCAAATTGTTGTCTGCAAATACTCGGTATTCTCTGCGAAAGTGATTTTGCCTTCAAATTCGGCGGGCAGCAAAATAGTTTCGCCTTTTGAAAAGTCAACAAACTCTGTATTGGCGGAAGTGATTTTGCCCTTACCTGCGATTATCATAAGCACTTTCATTCCACGGGGAACACTGTTTGATAAATTTGCTCTTGCGGTGATTTTATCGACTTTGAAATATTCGCAATCGACAAGTCTGCCCGATGATTTTACGGAAAGCTCATCCGCATTTTGTCCGAAGTGAATGCTTTCGAGTGCCTGCTCGATGTGCAGTTGTCGCGGTTTGCCGTTTTGCAGTCTGTTCCAATCGAAAACTCTGTATGTTGTGTCAGATGGCGTTTGAATCTCGGCAACAAGCAGACCTGCACCAATCGCGTGGACGGTTCCGGCAGGCAGGAAATGACACTCGCCGGGGGTTACGGGAATTTTGTTAAGAAGCTCGGCGCACGAGCCATCTTTTATTGATTTTTCAAATTGCTGTCTTGTTGTACCTTTTTTCAGGCCTTTGTAAATGCACGCGTCTTTTTCAGCATTGATAATATACCAACATTCTGTTTTCAGACTGCCGGAGCCGAGTTTTTTTACCGCTTCGTTGTCAGGATGAACCTGAACGCTTAAAAAATCAGCAGCATCGATAAACTTAATCAGCAGACCAAACGGCGGTGTGTATGGTCTGCCGAGGATTTGCTGCGGATATTTTTGCAGAACTTCGGAAATTGTCAGGCCGGCAAATTCGCCATTGGAAATATGCGATTTATCATTCGGCAAATCAACAAGCTCCCAGCTTTCTCCGATTTTTTTATCTTGTGGAAAATCTTTTTCGAGTATATTCACCAGTTTATGGCCGCCCCAGATGAGTTCTTTATAAATTGGTTCGAATTTCAATGGATACAGATTCATTTTCTTCCTTTATACAAACATTAATAAACTTACCGCCATTACAATCATACCTGCGACAAATCCGTAAATGGCGTAATGATGTTTGCCGTATTTTTCCGCCGCCGGCAGCAATTGGTCGATTGAAATGAAAACCATAATTCCGCCGACAGACGCGAAAATTATATTATTTAGTATATTGCTCATAAAATTGGCAAGGATAATATATCCTATCAATGCCCCGACAGGCTCGGCCATACCTGAAAGGAAAGAGAGCCAAAACGCTTTCTTTCTGCTTCCTGTCGCGTAAAAGACAGGCACAGAAACGGCGATACCTTCGGGGATGTTGTGAATCGCGATTGCGATTGCAATAGGAATACCCAGACGAGTATTTTTTAATGCCGCGGTGAAGGTCGCCAGTCCCTCCGGAAAATTGTGTATGCCGATTGCAAGAGCCATAAATAATCCGGTACGATAAAGGCCTTTGAAATTTTTTGCCGCTTTTACATCGCCGATACTTTCAATGTCTTTTATTTCGTGCGGGTTGTCAATGCCGGGGATTAGTTTATCAATTGCCGCTATAATAAAGATGCCTGCGAAAAAAGCCGCCGCTGTGAACCAATAGCCTTTCGCTTCGCCCAGTTCGGCGATCAATCCGATTTTTGCTTTGTTGAAAATTTCGATAAGAGAAACATAAACCATCACGCCTGCGGAAAAACCCATTGATGTGGCGAGGAATCGCGTGCTTGTTTTTTTTGCCACAAGCGCCATATCACTTCCGATACCGGTGGCAAGACCCGCAAAAAGAGTTAAACCAAACGCGAATATAACGTTCTGTGTAAACATATTATTTGTTCAGGTAATTTGTAATTCCATCAGCAATTGCCTGCGCGAGTTTTTTCTGCATAGCTGCGTTCTTAAGCTGCTTTGCTTCCCAATAGTTCGACAAATAACCGAGTTCAATCAAAACGGCAGGGCATTGAGTTTGCACAAGCACACGATAGTCGGCTTTTTTCACGCCATTACTGCTGATGCTTGTTCGCGTCATACGGTCGTCAATCGATTCAGCCAGTTCTTCGGCAGCGCCCGATGCGCTGCGTGCGATATATACGGAAAAGCCGTTAGCGCTTTTTCTCGCAGCCGAGTCGGAGTGAATGCTGATGAAAACGTCTGCCTTGGCGCGATTGGCAACGCCGGCTCTTTCCTCGAGTTCGAGAAACGCATCGCTGTCGCGGGTCATTATGACGCGGTGTCCTGTTTCACGCAGCATATCGGCAATCTGAAGAGCGACGTCGAGATTTACCGTTTTTTCATAAAAGCCTTGAACGCTCTTGGCGCCTGGGTCCTGACCGCCGTGGCCGGGGTCGATAACGATAGTCTTGCCGGTAACTTTCTTCGGCTTTGGAGGTTCCGGCAACGTAATAACTTTCGGCTGTGTCGGCGCAACTACAACAGGTTTTTCAACTGGCTTGTTGAGTTTGGTCTTAATTTCGTTCAGCAGCGACATACGCACAAGAGTCATTCCATCGGCTTTTTTAGTTTTGCCGACCGGACCGATTGCTTTTCCGTTTACAACGACCTGATCATTTCTGAAATCAAGCACGACCTTGTTAAACGAATCGGCGAAACTGATTTTTTCCTCGTCTGTGGACGTAACGTTCATATAGAGCTTGCCCGCGAGGTAGTAAGCATTTATTAGTTTTTCATCGGCGAGTTTGCCGGATGTTTTTGCGGCCTGCTGCTGACAGCCGGTAAGCGTCAACGAAACAAATGTTAGTAAAATTAGTGATACAATCCTTTTCATTCTTATTCCCTTATTGTTTTATGATTCAGAGTTTTCATAGTTACAGAATTAACTTTCAAAAAGTTCTGTGTCATTCTGTTGTTTTCTATTTTTTAACGTAATACGCAGATGTTCGCACGCCTGTTCGGTAATTTCTCTGCCGCGATTCGTTCTGCGCAGAAAACCGATTTGCAGCAGATACGGTTCGACAACGTCTTCCAGCGTGTCCTTTTCCTCGCCGAGCGTTGCGGCGATTGCTTCAATACCAGCAGGGCCGCCGTTATAGATATTTGCCAGCGCACGCAGGAACGACCTGTCTAATTCATCAAGGCCGAGTTCGTCGATTTGTTCCATCTTCAGCGATGCGGTAACAATATCAGTAGTCAGTTTGCCTTTGCCTTTTACCTGCGCATAATCGCGGACGCGTTTGAGCAGTCTATTCGCAATTCGAGGCGTGCCTCTGCTTCGTGCGGCGATGAGTTCCACCGCGCCGTCCTGACAGGCAAGATTTAAAAGTTTTGCCGAGCGGGCAATTATTTCGGCAAGCTCACCAACGCTGTAAAAATCCATGTGATACAGCATTCCGAATCTGCTGCGCAACGGTGAACTTAAAAGGCCTGCGCGTGTCGTTGCACCGATAAGTGTAAATCTTTTCAGCGGGAAATTTATAGTCTTTGCGTGCATTCCGCTGTCAACGGTAAAATCCACGCGGAAATCTTCCATCGCCGGATAAATAAATTCCTCAACGACAGTGCTTAGTCTGTGTATCTCGTCAATAAACAAAATATCGCCGGTATTTACATTGCTCAAAAGTCCCATCACATCGCCTTGCTTTACCAGTGCCGGGCCGGAGGTTGTTTTTATCTTCGCTCCCATTTCGTTGGCGATGACGTGTGCAAGTGTTGTCTTGCCAAGTCCCGGCGGGCCGTAAAACAATATATGTTCCAGCGGTTCGCCTCTTTTTTTCGCAGCCTCGATGGCAATGCCGAGTTTTTCCTTTACGCTCTGCTGGCCGATACATTCAGTGAAATTTACCGGCCGCAGTGAAGCGTTAAAGTTCTCTTCCTGCTCGTTCATAGAATCGCTATTTAAAACTCTGTCTATTGCCATTAAACTTCTATTCCTTGTTTAATTCTGTAAACCAATGGTACAAGTTCTTCCGCCGATTTAATATTCGGATGCTTTTTGCACGCGAGATTAATTAATTCAGCCGCTTCGTTTCGTTTTTCGCCCCATGCGATTAGAATTTCCAACGCCTCAATCTGGAAGCCGGCAAGTGCGGTTTCTTCCTTCGTCGATGATGTCTGAACGTCAGTGGCATAACTTATCAATTTGCCTTTCAACTCGGCAATGATATGCTGGGCGAGTCTGTTACCAATTCCCGGCAGGGCGGTGAGCGTTTTTTGATCGCCGTTTTCCACCGCGGCGGCAACTGTCGATATCGGCATTGCCAAAGATTTCAACCCTTTCTTAATGCCGATGCCTTTTACGCTTGTATATCGCTTGAAAAAATCCTTTTCGCCGCTGCTCATGAACCCGACCATTTGCGGTATTAAATTTCCTCCGCCCGGCGTTCCTTCGTAATATTCCATTGTCGAAAGAACAATCGGTTTGCCGATTCTGCCTGCGAGCAGACTTGCCAAATATCCCGGCACAAGAACCTCATAGCAAATCTGACCGACCTGTACGAGTGCCTTGTCGCTGTCCAAGTGAACGAGTTTTCCTTCTATTTGTGCTATCATTTTATGCAAGCGCCTGATTTAAATCTTCAATAATATCTTCTGCGTTTTCGATGCCGACCGCAAGCCGTATAAGTCCGTCTTTGATTCCCAGAGCCAAACGTTCTTCTCTGGTGCTTTTGTAATAACTTACTGTGGCAGGGTGCGTAATTAACGATTCTACGCCGCCCAGACTTGGCCCGATGCAGATAATTTTCAGTTTGCTCAATATGTCCAGTACGTATTTGACGTCGTCTTTTACTTCGAACGTAACAACGCCGCCGAAACCTTTCATCTGCTTTTTGGCAATATTGTACTGCGGATGACTTTTCAGACCGGGATAATAAGCGCGTTTAACTTTCGGATGTTTTTCGAGAAACTCTGCGACTCTTTGGCCGTTTTCGTTATGTCTTTGCATACGCAGCTCGAATGTTTTCAGGCCGCGGATAAGAAAATACGATGAGTGCGGGTCGATGCAGCCGCCGGTGATTTTCAGATATTCACGAATAGAACTGGTCAGTTCTTTTCTTCCGAGTACAACGCCGCTAAGCAGGTCGTTGTGTCCGCCGAGATATTTTGTCGCGCTGTGGATTACCAAATCAATGCCGTATTCAAGCGGCTTTTGATTGTAGGGCGTTGCGAAAGTGCTGTCGGAAATTACAAGAATTCCTCTGTCTTTGAAAATTTTCATTAGTTTGTCTAAATCCATAATGTTCAGGTATGGATTCGTAGGCGATTCGGAGAAGAATATTTTTGTGTTTGGCGTTATCGCGTTTTTTATCGCTTCATAATCGCCCATTTTTACGACGGTGCAGTCGATGTTGAATCTTTCCAGGCATTTTAACGCGAAATCAAGTGTGCGTTTATAAGCGTCGTCAGTGAGAATGATGTGGTCGCCGGATTTAAGTATCGCAAAGAGCGTAGTTGTAATCGCGCTCATACCGGTCGAGAACAGAACGGCATCCTCGGCGTTTTCCAGTGCCGCCAGCTTCCGCTCGGCTGCGACCTGTGTGGGATTACCGTATCGTCCGTATTCGAATCTGTCTTTTACGCCCTGTGCGAGTTGTTTTATCTCGTCAACGTTCTTGAAAATAAATGTCGATGTCTGAACAATAGGCGTTGTGATTGAGCCGTATTCGTTGTATCGTATCTCGCCGGCGTGAACAGCCGTTGTTGAAAAACCTGCTTTTTTATTAACTTTTTTCTTCATAAAATCCTTTTTAAGTCTAATCATGCGTCAAATCGTATTCGCACAGCAAAGCGCCGCTGCGATCGCGTCGGCGACATCCGCCGGTTCGGGCACTTTCGCCAGACCCAGCAGACTTTTAATGCTGTTCTGCATCTGCAATTTCGATGCTCTTCCATTTCCTGTCAGCGACTTTTTTATTCTCGTCGCCGCGAAACTTTTGATGCTTGTGCCGTTCCTGCACGCCGCCTCAAGTATAACACCTCTTGCGTGTCCCATCAAGATTGCGGTTTTCGGATGGGCATAGTGCGAATACAACTCTTCGACCGATATATATTCCGGCCGGAACTTCGCCAGCAGCGAATTTATATCCTGCGCGATTTGCACGAGTCTTTTTTCTATAGGCAGTTTTGTATTTGTTCGGCAAATACCAGCCTCGAGCAGCTTCATATTGTTCCTGTCTGCGTCGATAACAGCATATCCGCAAATATGCAGGCCGGGGTCAATGCCGAGAATAATCATTAATTTTCTCCGGCTTTTTTGAGTTTATAACCACCGCCGGGAATATCTGCGACCGTCCAGCCAAGAGCGGTAAGTTCGGCGCGGACAGTGTCAGCGGCTTTGAAGTCTTTTGCAGCTTTTGCGGCTTTGCGTTTTTCCGCAAGCTCTATGATATTCGCTGGAATTTCACTTTTGCCTGCCGCTTCGAGAATGCCAAGAACCGAATCGATTTTGTTTATGGTGTCCAGCAGGGCGGAAGCCTCGGCGGAATTTGCATCCTGTGCCTTGTTTGCTTCGCGAAGAAAATCAAACACAACTGCCAATGCTTTGGAGATATTCAAATCATCAGACAATGCTTCATCGAAATCTTTCAGGCAATTATCAGACAAATCCTTTATCTGTTGGCTGACTTCGCCTGCTTTTGCGGTGCTTTTCAACTCGGCGAGTCTATTTGCGCATTGTTGAATCTTGTCAATTGCCTGCTCGGCGGCTTTTATGCCTTCGAACGTAAAGTTATAATTCTGTCTGTAATGCGACGAGATAAGAGAATATCTAATCGCATTCTTTTTGAATCCTTTTTCGACAAGCTCCTGAATCGTGTAGAGATTGCCTTTGGATTTCGACATTTTTTCGCCATCGAACATCAGGAATCTTGTATGCAGCCAGTAATGCACGAATTTTTTACCGCTCGCCGCTTCGGACTGCGCAATTTCGCATTCGTGATGCGGGAAAATGTTGTCTTCGCCGCCGGTGTGGATGTCGAATTCGGCACCGAGATATTTAGAACTCATCGCCGAACACTCGATATGCCAGCCGGGGAAACCATTGCCCCAGGGGCTCGGCCACTGCTGTAAATGTTTCGGGTCGTGTTTCCACAATGCGAAATCCTGCGGATTTTTCTTTTCCTGATTTATTTCTATTCTTGCACCGGCGTTTACATCTTCAAGCGTGTTGCCGGAGAGTTGGCCGTAGTTTTTGAACTTCGTAACATCGTAATAAACGTTGTTTCCGACAACATAAGCATAACCCTTGTCAATCAGCGATTGAACCATCTCAATCATTTCTTTGATATGCTCTGTTGCTTTTGGATGTTTGTCAGGCGATTTAATATTGAGCAGTTTGCTTGCCTGCATGAATGAGTCTGTATAAAACTGCGCGATTTCCAGCGGGTTTTTCTTCTGTTTTTTGGCGGCTTCTTCGAGTTTATCTGCGCCTTCGTCTGCGTCGTCAACCAAATGGCCGACGTCGGTAATGTTCATAATGTGCGTAACTTTAAAGCCTTTGAACTCGAGGAATCGCTTGAGCAGGTCAGCAACGAGAAAGCTCCTGAAATTGCCAATATGCGGATGCGAATAAACCGTCGGCCCGCAACTGTACATTCCGACACGGCCTTCCTGAAGAGGTTTAAATATTTCTATTTTTTTTGATAATGTATTGTAAAGTTTTATATCCATTCAAATACCTTTTGGGGATAGGGTTTAGGGGGTATGGTTCAGTGAACTGTACCCTATACCCTGTTCCCTATACCCTATAATGTTCTTTTTATTCTTCTTCTCAAAAGTACGTTCGCCATCGCGGAAATTGCCAGGCCGTTGCCGACTTCGCCGAGGCCTTCGTTTGTTTTTGCTTTGACGTTTACATTCACAAAATCAATGCCGAACAAATCCGCGATACATCTTTTCATCTGCATTTTGTATTGGCCGAGTTTCGGCTCTTCAGCGTTGACGATAATATCGATATTTACAACTTCCCAATTTTTGGAAGCGATATAATCTCTCGTTTTGAGTGTCAGTTCCTTGCTGTCGATATTTTTAAACTGCGGGTCGCTGTCAGGGAAAAGCATTCCGATATCGCCCATACCGGCTGCGCCGACAACAGCGTCAATCAACGCGTGCAGCACGACATCGCCGTCAGAATGCGCAAGTAGCCCTCTGTCAAAAGGGACCGTGACTCCGCCGAGCTTTAGTTCTCTTCCTTCGACGAGTCGGTGAATGTCGGTGCCGATGCCTGTTCGATATTCATAGTTTAAATCACTAATCACAGAGAACCCTTTGTGCTTGGAATATCTTTGCCAACAATTTTAACGGCCTGGCCGAGCGCTTGGCCGATTCCCTTAAAAATCGCCTCGGCAATATGATGGCTGTTTGTTCCATGTGGAACAGTTATATGCAAATTAAACTTGCCGTGATTTGCGAAACTTCGCAGCAATTCTTCAACGCACTCGACGTCGAAATCGCCGATTTTTTCAGTTCTGTATTGAACGTTGTAAACGCAAAACGGTCGGCCGGACAAATCCAATGCGATGTTCGCCAGGGCGTCTTCCATCGGCACAGCACTGTTGCCGTAACGTGCGATGCCTTTTTTATCGCCGAGTGCCTGCATAAACGCTTCGCCCAGACAAATCGCGACATCCTCAACTGTGTGGTGCTGGTCAACTTCAAGGTCGCCTTTGGCTTTGAGCGTTATGTCGATTTTGCTGTGCTTGCTCAAGTGCGAAAGCATGTGGTCGAGAAAGCCTATGCCTGTGTTTAAATCGTATTTGCCTTGGCCATCAAGGTTGATTTGAAGATTGATATCCGTTTCGTTTGTCTTGCGTGAAATTTTTGCTTTTCTGTCAGCCATTGCTCATTCCTTTGAAAGAATTTCCTCTAATGCTGTTATTAGTTTTTTGTTTTCTTCAGCCGTTCCGACTGAAATTCTCAATTTGTCTTTTATATCGGGATACGCCCAGTAGCGGACGTATATATTGCGCTCTTTTAATTTTTCGTAAACATCTATCGCACGCATTTTGACAGATTTTGCGAAAACAAAATTCGTCTGGCTTTGCGGCACTTCAAAACCAAGCTGTTTGAGCTTTTCGGTCAGTAACTTGCGTTCTTTTTTGACTTTCGCGATGGTTTCCTTGTGATATTTCTGGTCTTCAATAGCTGCCGTCGCGGCCGCAATCGCCAAAGCATCGACGTTGTACGAATCCTTTACTTTCATCAAACCTTTAATCAGGTTCTTATTCGCGATGCCGAAACCGAATCTCAAACCTGCCAGCGAATAGCCCTTGCTTAATGAACGAAGAATAATTACGTTTTCCAGATTTTTTGCAAGTTCCAGGCAATTGCTTTCGGCAAAATCGACATACGCCTCGTCTATCAGAAGCACGCCTTTAATTTCCTGCGCGAGCTGTCGCAATTCCTGCGCTTTAATAAATGTTCCGCTCGGCGCGTTTGGATTGCAAACAATAGTAAGTGCTGCGTCTGCGGAAACTAATTTCGGCGGAAGATTAAACTCACTGTCGAACGGAATTTCGATAGCAGGGCAGTTTTGTATTCTTGCCAGTTCCGGATACAGCGAATATGTCGGAGTTGGGTATGCCACCGGACGGTTCTCATCGCAAATTGCGCGGATTGCCATATTTAATAAGTCGTCGCCGCCGTTTGTGCAGATAATATTTTCAGGTTCAACGCCGAAAAGTTTCGCGGCTGCCTGCCTGAACGTATCGCCCATCGGCTGCGGATACTTTCGCAACTGCGGCGGCAAAAGATCCCGGATTGCCTCAAGTACTTTCGGACTCGGAGGATACGGATTTTCATTGGTGTTAAGTTTGACGACTTCAGAGTCGGCAGGTTGAAAGCCGGGCTCGTAGCCGGTCATTTTTTCTATATTTTCACGGAAATAACTCATAGACAGGGAATTATACGCAGAAAAATGCCGTTTGGAAAGTGAGATTTTATGACGTTTTAAATGTTGTTACTTCTTACAGCAATAATCAATCAGACGGGCGATTTCATTTCGCAGGTCTTTACGGTGTACAATCATATCGACAAAGCCATGTTCGAGCAAAAACTCGGCTCTCTGAAAACCTTCCGGCAGTTCAACCTTTATCGTTTCGTAAATCGTTCTTGGACCCGCAAAACCGATTAAAGCACCGGGTTCGGCTATGATAATATCGCCTAACATCGCATAACTTGCTGTCACGCCGCCAGTTGTGGGGTCTGTGAGCAGGGAAATGAACAGGCCGCCGTTGTCGTCTAATTTTGCCAGAGCGGCACTGGTTTTGGCCATCTGGGCGAGAGAAACGACGCCTTCGTGCATTCTTGCGCCGCCGGTCGCGCTTACGACTAAAAGAGGCAATTTGTCTTCTATCGCTTTTTCAATGGCAGAGCAGAGCTTTTCGCCGACAACCGCACCCATCGAGCCGCCAAGATAGTTAAAATCCATAACGGCCATCATAATTGGACGGCCTTTAATAAAGGCTTTGCCGACCAGCATTGCTTCTTTGCCGGCAGCGACTTTCTCGGATGCCTTTGCGCGTTCCTTGTATGTTGTGCCGCGGAATGTGAAATTCAGCGGGTCTGCTGTAACCATATTCGCCAAAAACTCTTCAAATGTGCCTTCGTCAGCCAAGTACGCAATGCGGTCCTTTGCGCCAACGCGGAAATGATAATTACACTCGGGACAAATGTCCTGATTTTCTGTAACTGCTTTTTTGAAAAGCATTTTCGAGCAGCCCGGACACTTAATCCAAAGGCCTGCCGGCATTTCCTTACGCGGCTTTAAACTAAAGCCATCCCATTGTGATTGTGGTTTTTTCGCCATTTTTTCCGTAATGTTCATAGTTAATTAGGGTTCAGAGGTCAGGGGACAGCGTATAGTCCGCCTAAACAAACCGGCGAGATATTAACATAAAAACAACTTAAAATCGAGTGTAAATTTGCCGGAATACCAAAAGATCGATGAGTTAAATTGTTGGCCTTTTTCGGCACAATTATTTTTTCGCGAGCATTTCCAATAACTGGCGGCGAGTTTGACGGAATGTCTTAATGTTCACGTTGTATTCATCAAATGCTGCAACGTGCTTTGCGGCAAGTCTCATCGCGGCATCGGGATTCGATTCGGCTAACATACTCAAAAGCTCGTAATCGTCCACGCCGTCACGCAACGCCTCAAAACGAATCGAATCAAGCGGGCCATCTATGCCGGGGTAAACTATCCACTCGTCGCCGTCCGGCATTTTTGTGTGCTCAAAGCCAATGTTTTTATACGGATTGTTGTTCCAGAAATTATAGCCCCAGTGGAGATAGCCGGTAATGCCGTATCTGAAATTTATCCAGTGCAAAATCCGCGTCTTCAGTAACGGCAGTTCAAGGAAGCGATTGGCAAATTCGCCCTGCGGATACATGCACGTGTAAAACCAGACTTCATCACCTGAACGCTGACGTTGTTTATAAAAATCGAAATTCTGCTTGAGGTAATTAAGCTGCGGAACCCATATATTAATCGGCTCGGTCAGCTTCGTGGTGTGGCAGGCTTCTATGATTTTAAACTGCGGAGCATATTTGCGAACCAGTTTGACAAACGAGTCGTAACTTTTCGCATTTCCGACTATCGGTTCGTCGGCGATGTGCTGGTAGTAGATGTTCAGCCAGTTGTTCCGTTTGAGATGCTCGGCAAGTGCGGGCAGAAACTGTGAATAAAAATCAACGGCCTCGGCACTGGACGGCTCGGCGCCGGTTTTTATGAATTTGCCGAATTTTAATTTGTAAATATAAGTCTCGAACTGGTTCGTCCATTCGTTGTTTATCCTGCCGCCGAGATGGCCGCCTTCGATTCTGCCAATTACGCCTTCATTGATGAAAATTCTGACGGCACGGTCGAAATTAGTAAAATCAAACTTAAATCTGCCATCCGGTGCGAAAGAGTATTCTGTCATTTCAAGCGGCGAAATCAACGCCATATTCAGGCGATGCTGCGCCATATTGCGGGCGTACTTACGCATCAAATCCCAATATGTCGGCGAAAATTTTTCCAGTTTGGCAAGATTAGCGTCAGTGGATTCTGTCTGGCGGTACCTGCTCATATAAAACCAGTTCGTCAGCCAAAGACGCGATTTGCCGAGTGTAACATCGTAAACCTTTACGTGGATTGTAATGCTCGATGTGAGAGGTTGGCCGGCAGCTAAACCTGCGATTTTTATACTGCCTGTATAAATGCCTGGCGCGGTGTTTGTCGGGATTTCTATTGTGAGCCATATCGGCTGATTTTGATTTGGTTCAAGTGTTATCGTTTTGTCGTCGAGCAAAATGTCCGGACACATAGCAGGGGGACTAACGAGGCGATCTGAGGATGGTTCGGCGGCAGAGAGTTTGTAAGGGATATAGCCGACGAAACGTATTTTGATGTTTTCGAGTTTGTGAGTTTTGTTGAGCATTAACGGTTCAAGCGAAGCAGTTAATGATTCTACTTTTTTGTCAGAGCGGACGACGATTTGCAGCGTCGCGTATTCGCCGCGAGCGACTTCGGTAAATGGCACATCGGAATTAGTAAGCTGTGTGTCTTTAAAAACTTTTGTCAGAGGGTCGATTGTCCATGTTTGCAGATGTGGATTACAATGGGCTGTGGCAGTAAATAAAAATAGTAAAGCAAAAATTGATATCCAGTGGCATATTGATTTATGCTGCATTTTTTTTCTCCGTAATACAATAAAAAAGGCCGATGGGTGAAATCAGCGGCCTTTTGGGATTTATCATAAAACCCCCGGCACGGGTCCGGGGGCCAAATAATTTATATTATTTTTCGTCGAGAATTTCGATGGCTTTGAATTTTTTGCCCTCGAGAAATTCAAGGCTTGCACCGCCGCCGGTGGAGACGTGGGTAACCTTGTCAGAAAGCTTCATCTTCTTGATTGCGCTTGCACTGTCGCCGCCGCCAATGATGCTCTTTGCACCGTTTTTCTGTGTTGCATCTGCAACTGCCTGTGCGACTGCCTTTGTGCCTTCGTCAAACGGCTTCTTTTCGAAAACGCCCATCGGACCGTTCCAAACAACAGTTTTGGCATCTGCGAGTTTATCTATAAACAGCTTTCTCGAAGCCGGTCCAATGTCAAGACCCATCCAGCCGTCTGGAATGTCGCCGGTAACAACTTTATTCTCGGCGCCTTCCTTAACCTCTGCGGCAATCACATCATCTATCGGAAGAATCAATTCGCAATTCGCGGCTTTTGCTTTGCCGAACAGTTCTTTTGCTTTTTCAATAAAATCGTCTTCGCAAAGGCTCTTGCCGATTTTTCTGCCATTTGCTTTGAAGAAGGTATAAGCCATTGCGCCGCCGATGATGATTCTATCAACTTTGCTCAAGAGATTTTCGATAACAGCGAGTTTGTCAGAAACTTTTGCGCCGCCAAGAATCGCAACGAATGGATGAACCGGATTATTAATTGTATCGCCAAGGAATTTAAGTTCTTTTTCAACGAGGAGACCGACAACCTTTGGTTTGCTGCCCATCATTTGTGGAACTGTGAGCATTGAAGCGTTGTCGCGGTGAGCTGTTCCGAACGCATCATCGACATATACATCGCCAAGTTCGGCAATCTGTCTGGCGAAATCGTCTTTTGTCTTGCGAAGTGCGGCGTCGTCTTTTGCCTTTTTGTCTTTGATTTCTTCTGCCTTATAGAAGCGGACGTTTTCAAGAAGCAGAACTTCGCCATCTTTTAACGCCATTGCTTTTGCCTTTACGTTCGGGCCGATGCAGTCGTCAGCGAAAAAGACCTCTTTGCCAAGAAGTTCGCCAAGTCTTTTTGCGACGGGCTTCATTGTGAACTCGAGTTTCTTTTCGCCATCGGGTCTGCCGAGGTGGGACATAAGAATAACTCTGCCGCCTTTTTCGACGATTGTCTTAATTGTCGGCAATGCCATTACGATACGATTATCAGAGGTGATGTTTCCACTGGCGTCGATGGGGACGTTGAAATCGACCCTCATCAAAACTCTTTTACCTTTTACATCAATGTCTGCTACTGTTTTTTTTGCCATAACAGTTATCCTTTCCTTGTTATTTTAGACACAGAATTCTCTATTTATAGCTACAGAGAACACAGAGAACACAGAGGCCACAGAGAAATTTTTATTTTAACTTTATATTCTGTTGATAAGATATTTCGCGGCGACGGTATTCAGTCTGCCTTTTTTGCATTCGCCATTTTCATAGCTCTTTAGGATTTCCAAGTCAGTCGTCCAGACCAAATCGCCGGGCGCCAAAAGCAGCATACTGCCGGGCTCATAATTATTATGCAGCCGGCCTTCCTTATAATAGTAATGCGTCGGGCAAGTCGCTGTCGGATATGCACGCATCATCGGAGGAATATCACTTGGCATAAACCAAAGCTTGATTTCTCTTTCAGCTTCGGGCAGTGAGGCGGATGTGTGAATCAGATTGTCCAATCTGTCTCCGATGTTGTTGCCTGCGATGTCTTTGAGATTTACAACAGTGCCGAGCGCACGAATGCAGCCGGGCTTTTCTTCCCTGGCTTTGTGCGGATTAGTGGGGCCGGCAAGCGCTCTTATTCTGTCCAGAACGCCCTGGCCTTCGCCCTGATAAACAATCGCGATTACTCTGCGTTTCCATTTATTCTCTTCGGTATAATGTATTTGGCCCATAATATATTCGAGCAGGGAATCAAAAAACGGTTTGCCGACGTGCTCGGCGTAATGCTCTTCGGCGAGCAATTTTGGGACGCTCACAACTTTGGCGGCAGCGAATCTTGCACCAGTGTGAAACTCGGATAATTGAGAAAATATAAATCCAGTAATTGAGTTTTTAAGCGCATCCGGCTTGATGAGAACAAGTGTTTGTTCGAGCTGTTTATCGTTCATACCGAGAAATCCTTTTTATGATATTAAAAAAAAGCCCTGTCCAAAATGAACAGGGCTTGACTTGAGCATACTTATTTTGCAATCTTCTTGAGCAGGTCGATTGTACGATTCGAATAACCCCACTCATTATCATACCAGCTTACGAGTTTGAAGAAATTCTTGTTCAACTCAATCGAAGCGCCGGCATCGAAAATAGACGAGCGCTTATCGTGAATGAAATCGCTCGATACAACTTCGTCTTCTGTGTAGCCGAGGATGTCTTTCAGATATGTTTCGCTTGCTTTCTTCATCAGAGCTTTAATTTCAGCAATTGAAGTGTCCTTAACCGATTTGAATGTCAGGTCAACAACTGAAACTGTCGGAACCGGAACGCGGAAAGCCATGCCGGTCAATTTGCCTTTTACTTCCGGAAGAACAAGACCTACGGCCTTTGCTGCGCCAGTAGATGATGGGATAACGTTCTGTGCCGCCGTACGGCCGCCTTTCCAATCTTTCTTGGATGGACCATCAACTGTCTTCTGTGTCGCTGTGTAAGCGTGGATTGTCGTCATAAGACCTTCAACAAGGCCGATGCCTTCTTTCAACAGAACGTGAACAACAGGAGCCAGGCAGTTTGTTGTGCATGATGCGTTAGAAATGATGTTGTGTTTTGCAGCATCATACTTGTCATCGTTTACGCCCATAACAACCGTGATGTCATCGCCTTTTGCAGGAGCTGTAATGAGAACTTTCTTTGCGCCGGCGTCGATATGACCTTTTGCTTTTTCAGCGGCTGTGAACAAGCCTGTTGATTCAATAACAATCTGCACACCGAGTTTTGCCCAGGGCAGTTCGGCAGGTGTCTTTGCGCTTACAACGAGAATGTCTTTGCCGTTTACAACCAGAACATCATCAGCTTCTTTGTCTGGTGATGATTTCTTTGAGCTTACTGTGCCGTTGAATTTTCCCTGAACTGAATCGTATTTCATCAGATAAGCGAGGTTGTCAGCGGGGACGATATCGCCAACAGCTACTACGTCAAACTTTGAGCCAAACAGGCCTTGCTCAACCAGAGCACGGAAAACCAGACGTCCGATTCGGCCAAAGCCATTAATTGCAATCTTTGTTGCCATTTAAAACTCCTTTAAAAACAATGATTTATAGTTTTTGAGACAAATGTCTCAATATTACGGACAAATTATGTATCGGATCGGTATAAATAGAGTCTGCTCCCTCTGTTATACTGTCCGGAGAGGGGATTTTATGGGGTAGGTAAAGTGCTGTCAAGCAGATATTTTAATGGTTTTTAAAAAATACCCCCTCGAATTATTGTTAACCCAAGGGGGAGGCTCCGAAGTAAGCGATCAAGTTATTAGCGAAAAATATTCAACGTCCTTTACGGAAAAGACAAAAAAATCAAGGCAACCTCTAAAAAAAGCCATTGCAAGGAGTTTTGTGCGGTTTTGCTATGCAAGACAAAGGGGCAATCTCAAGTTTTCATATTTTTAGAGGTTGCCTTGACTTTCGTACCTAATACAATATCGTCGTTTTAAACCAACCTACAATATAAGGAAAACCCTTGTTTTGATCTTCGTTTTCTCTCTAAAATACTAATTTGGTATTAGTACTTGTGTATCGAACGGTTGGTAAAGGAGACTGTGAAGGGGAAAAAGAACGTAATTTTGGCCACAGATATTCCTAAGTTGTCCATTCTAAGAGTTGATTGAAATATCAGTAGCTACAGCCCCATGCATATTAAATGCTAACTTAAATTGCACGCGAGTTCCTACGGCCATATTCTTCCATGTTATCTCGTCCACATTATCCTCATGGCAGTATATCCTATCGGAAATACCGTCTCTTGCGATAAAACAGTACGTTGATTCAATACGACATATTTCTCCTTGGTATATCGTTTCCAAAGGATATCGAGGCATATTTTTCAATTCAAACGATAATCTGACATATTTCAACTCCGCGAAAATATTTTTACTCTCTGGGTAATTACCATTTATAAACAACTGACGAGCATATAACAACTGAGCATCATAATTTTTGTCTCCCGGAGAATAAGATCGCTTAAAATGATATTCTAAAATTTCACCAGATATATCCGGTGTCGTTAATAACGCTTTGCCATATGAATAATGAAGTTCTTTTTTACTGCTGTCTGCATCAAGTGCTTTTTTTAGTATCTCTATTGCTTTGCCATTATCGTTGTTTTCTTGATAACATCTTGCCAGCCTTGATGCTATGTAAACTTTTCGAGGATTCAACTCAAAAGACCGTTCTAACGCCTTAATAACCCTATCAGAATCAGATGTGAGTTTTGCTAAATCCGCTTCTAATGTCAATAAATAAGACTCGCCGGGGAAATTTTGTAAACCGTTCTCCAAATGTGTTTCAATGTTTTTTATGATTTCTCCTAACTCTTCGTCTGATACATGAGAAAGGTCAGATTTTAATTTTCTCTCCAACCTCATTAATTCGGATTTAATCAGAGTCGCGATACCATGAGAATCAAGAAAACGGGAGTTCTGTAAGCATATAGCCTCTGCATCGTCTAAACACTTATTGAATTCAAGTTCAGTTTTTGCTTGTTCTGCAATACGCAGTTTAAGCTCTGCTATAGAATGAATAACTGTGTAATTATTTGGATTTATTTCATATGCTTTGTCTATCAATTGTTTGGCTGTAACTAAACTGCCATTAGGTCTTTTCATCTCATAAATCGCCATCTGATGAAGCAGTTCTTGATTGTTAGGAGCAATTTTCTGAGCGATCTCATAAATCTGTTTGCCCATAGAATAATCACTAAAGTAACTAAGAATTTCATTCGCTCGAATCAGATGGAAGAAAGCTTGTCTATCGGACTGGTATGAAATATTCATATGTTGTAAGTATTTAATGTATTCATGCAATTTGTCCTCAGCTTGATACAAAATATTTTCGAATATAATCTCAGCAATATGAGGGTGCCTGGCTGTATACTCATAATCCCTAATTACGGGATTCAACTTTGTATTTACTATCTGTTCCAGTGGTGCAAAAAAACGTTTTTCAAAATCACTAAAACTTACTCCATATATTCGCGAAATTAGTCCCGCACGTACCGGAATATTTAATCTATTCAAAACGCATATTGAAAGGTAGATTTTCTGAGCATCAAAAGGCTTAATCTTTTCATATTCATCTCGAATTATCTCAACAAAAGATTTGCCGAAAGTTGCTTCATGTAATGCAACTAATAATTGTCTTCCAGCTTGCTCAGTTAAAGCATCTTTACGTTTCTGAGGATTCAATCTCTCAAGTATTCCTAGTGCTTTATGTTTTTCTAAAAGTGATAATAAATTATCTATATCCTTATGTGATAAATATTTTAGTTCATATTCAGTAGTTACATATTCAGACAAAGTAGAACACGAAATATTCCACTCATTTGTTCGTGCGGTTGTTATTAATGTTACAAGGTTACCTGCTTCCCCTAAATTGTTAATCAAACCAATTAGTTCACGGACTCTGTCAGTAATTTCTTCAATGAACAAAAAAACTCTTTCCTCGGTTAAACTAATAATTTCTTTTAGGGCCGCTGAACTTACACACCCAAACTTTTTCATATACAAACAGAGACATCCATAATCATGGGTGGCATCCCACGCGATTCGACGTAGTAATGTTTTTTTGCCTGCACCAGCATGAGCTCTAATTACTATAAATTGTAGCTTACTGAGTTTACCAGGTTTGTCTATGAAATGGTCTGTTAGTACTGAATCTACAAGTTTTCTTCGCACATCAAGGTTTTGAATAATTGGATACCAACCTAAATCCATTCCTTTGTAAAAACTTCGTGGGTCTGTGATATTTTCAACTTTTACCGCCTTTACATATTCTATATCTGTCTTCAGAAATTGTTTTGCTGTCTCACTAAGTACTATTTCTTTTTTGACGAATCTTTCAGAAATGGGAAATTCTTCAAGAGTGCTTTGTACTTTCAAGGCTCTAAAAGGAGAACTGATTTCCTTGTCTATAGTTGTCATAAACTCATTAAATGTACCTTGCATAACATCAATATTTTTCTTTGCCCACATGTTTTCTATAGGTTTTAGAACGTCAGGAGAAACAATATAATACTTTGGACGAGCTATGGAAATTTCCTTATTTATTTCAAGCAATATTTGCCTCAAATTGGGATCTTGGAAACTATAACCAACAAAGACTATTATATGTTCGTAGCACCAGCATTTGAACATGTCAAAAACACGACATCTACCATCTCTGTATTGCACATATTGATCGGTGGTTAGAATTAAGGGCGCATCTGTACTTGCCGTTCGAGTGATACAACCATGTAGTTTAAGGTATGGTATCGACTTTTGGTTACGTAGTTTATCATCAATACGATCAGTATTATCTATAAAAGGTACGACTATTTGTAATGGATTTTGGTCGCTACTATAAGCTTTTTCTACAAGTCTATCAAAATTTGTTGTTGCAAGACCATACCAATTGAATTTGCTCAATAAACGGTGTTGCTTTGTTGGCTCAAAAGGCTCGAATACTTTACGAATATATTCTTGTACTGTAACCAGATCCGATTCACTCATAGCTAATTCTGAAATCTGATTAAGAGGATAATCCTTACAATCCAAGTTAAGAAATTCTTTTGCTAAAAGTTCTCCTAGTTTTTTACCAGAAGGTGCGGTTTCACCTTTATCGTTTTTGGCCTCCATCGAAGCACCCGCACCGAGCATTAGTACAACTTTACCTTCTTGTATATTAGATTTTAATTGCGGTGGTATTTCCATATCAAACACTCCAAAATTTTACGCAGGTGGCAAGCGTTGGTTTGTTTTAGTTTTACCTACGAGTATTTTATTAATTAATCCCAACATTGCCTCATCAAAGACCTGATGAAATTATATCCCTGTTTTTAGCAAAAACAATAGGTTTTAGGTTTTTTGGTCGCAAAATTAGGCAGAAATCGTCCTGATGAGACGGTCGAAGCGGTGTCTTACGGGGTGACCGCCGTTCACAGAGACATTTAACCACAAATCGCCATCGCCCCGGCCGAGCAATACACTCTTGCAGAAAATACTTTTTTGCTATATGTTATATCTCTGCCTTGTCGAAGTTACTTAGGAACGAAGACGGGTGTTTTAAAAAAGGATTTTTTTCTATGGCTGATAAAATCATCGATTTTCATACCCATGCGTTCAGCGATGAATTCGCACCCAAAGCGATGCAGGCTTTGACCAGAGATCATCCGGAAATACCATATTTTCTCGACAGCACAATCGGTGCACTGCTTAAATCCATGGATAACGCAGGTATCGAAAAAAGCGTTATATGCTCTATCGCAACCAAGCCCAAACAATTTCAAACTATTCTCGACTGGTCATTGCAAATCCAGTCTGACAGGATTATTCCGCTTGGCTCGGTTCATCCGACTGACCCGCAGCGCGATGAACATATAAAACAAATCGCACAGGCCGGCCTCAAGGGAATCAAGATGCATCCTTACTATCAGGATTTTGATCTTGACGCTGATTCAATGTTCGGGCTGTATGAGCAGCTATGCAAATACGATTTGTTTCTCGTTATGCACACCGGTTTCGATGTGGCGTTCGAGTTTATCGACAGGGCAGGGCCGACAAAAATTCTCAATGTCGTAAATAAATTTCCGGAGCTGAAATTAATCACTACGCACTTCGGAGCCTGGCAGCAGTGGGAAGCGGTTGCAAACGAACTCATCGGCAAAAATATTTATATGGAAATATCGTTCGCACTGGATTATTTGCAGCCGGCAGAGGCAAAGAGACTTTTAGAATCGCATCCGGCCGATTATATTTTATTCGGCACGGACAGTCCGTGGCGAAAACAGGACGGCACACTTAATCTGCTGCGAAAATTGAATCTCGAGCCGGAGAGAATGGATAAAATTCTCTACGGCAATGCGAAACGATTATTAAATATGTAAATATGGTATAGATTCCACCACAAGGGTTTCTGCTAATGCTCCAACCGCCTGCGCGGGAATGACAAGTGGAGTTTCCGAACACAAGAAACAATTAAAACAGACGGCTAAAGTGTTACTCATTTATGTATAATGTGTCAAGAGGCTGGTCAAAAACGCGCAAAATATTCCTGTCAGTTGATTGACTTTATGGGTAAACAGGGATATATTCTAAACAAAGGGCGTTTTTTGGGAGTTCCCGAGTGAAGATTTCAACAATGCGTTCAATCGACCGCTGGGCTGGAAAGCCATTGTGTTTTGTTTTGACGGTCTTTTATAAAGCTTTCAGCCTTTTTAGTCGGCCCAAGCCCGCTTCTAAAATTGAAAGCGTTCTTTTCATCAAACTTGCCGAACAGGGGGCGACGGTTCTTGCCGATGGCGCAATTCGAAAAGCCATACAAATCGCGGGAAAGACAAACGTATATTTTCTCGTTTTTAAACAAAACCGTTTCATCCTTGACGTAATGAATCTTGTCCCGCCGGAAAACGTGATAACCATAGATGAAAAAAGTTTGTTTTCCATTCTTGTCGATACGGCCAAAGCATTGCGGCGCATTCGTAAACTTCGTATCAGTGCGGCAATCAATTTTGAATTTTTTGCGAGAAGCGCGGCAGTTTTAACATACCTTAGCGGCGCAAAAGTACACGCGGGACTGCATAGTTTTTCTGACGAATCGCCGTATATCGGGGATTTAATGACGCATCATCTGGTCTATAACCCTCACCTGCATACGAGCCAAATGTTCGAGACGATGGTTGACGCGATTGAATTGTCATCGAAAGATTTGCCGAGACTGGATATCGAATCGCCCATGCTTCGACCTGTCGAATCGCGTTTTGTGCCGAATCCTGAAGAATTAAAAGCGTTTAAAGCAGTGCTGGAAAAAGAGGCCGTGACAAGTAATTATACGCCTCTGGTACTAATAAACGCAAACGCATCCGATATGCTTCCCTTACGGCGATGGCCGAGTGAAAGATATGAAGAGCTTGCGAAAAAATTAATCGAAAAATTTCCACCCTTGCATATTGCGTTTACAGGCTCATCTGATGAATCAGCCCAAGCTTCTGAAATCGTCAAAGCCGTTGGTTCGCCGAGATGTTTTTCAATGACGGGCAAAACGACCTTAAAGCAGTTGATGATGCTGTATGTGCTGTCTGATATTTTGATAACAAACGACAGCGGGCCGGCTCATTTCGCGGCGCTGACTGATATAAAAGTTATCACATTGTTTGGGCCTGAAACGCCGAAATTGTTTGGCGCTGTCGGGCCTAACTCAAATATTATATGGAAGAATATTCCATGCAGTCCGTGTGTAAGCGCATATAATAACCGTTATTCAGTGTGCACAAACAATGTTTGTATGCAGCGAATCAGTGTCAATGAAGTTTTCGATTTGGTGTGTCAATTGTGCAAAATGTAAAATTAATTCTTCTGGTTGCTTTTATCGCAGCAATTCTATACCTGCCTATTTTGTCCGCAGATTTTGTTTACGATGATATTCTGCAGATAAAAATCGATCCTTATATTCACCAGCATGAACATTTTGCTGACGTACTAAGCTTAAAGGTGATGGCCAAGGGTGCTCTTGATAATAATCGGCCTGTAATGCTGCTGTCGCTAATGACCGATTCGATGCTGTGGAGCATGATGCCGTGTGGTTATCATCTGACAAATCTGCTGCTTCATTCATTATGTTCGGCTATGGTATTTGTAGTTTTATATGCTTTTCTGAAGCGATTGTATGTTGCAAAGGAACAAGACGCCAGACTGTTATGGGCGGCTTTCATCGGCGCAATACTTTTCGCAATACACCCTATCAACAGCGAAGCGGTGTGTGTAATATCGTTCAGAGAGGATTTGCTGGTAACGGCATTTGCACTGCTCGTTTTGTTATTGGCGGGATTTTTTCCGGCAGAACGAAAGATTGTTAATGTCTTTCTTGGAATTGGCATAGTAGTTTCAGTTTTTGCGGCATCAGCAACAAAAGAAAATGGCGCGGCTGTTCCATTTTTCCTTCTGCTATATTGGTTATTTATTCGCAAAGCGTCCGAGTGGCAAAAATGGGTGCCTCTTGTAATGGCCGGATTTACCGCAACTTTGACATTTATGATTTTACGTTTTACGATTGTGGCTCCGCTTGCTTATGCGGAAATTGAAAAACCATCTTACATCGGTGGTTCTTTTTTACAAATGCTTCTGGTTCAGCCCCGAATATGGACATATCAATTGTTCGAGCTTTTTTGGCCGAATTTGATGTGTGCCGACATTACCGCGTATTCATTAAGAAATATTTCATTCTTAACGGCATTAATATTGTTAATCCTTATAATTTTCATTTCAATAATTGTCAGCCGAAAAAATTCAGGGTTTGGCATTGGATTAACATTTTGTGTTCTGGCGATGCTTCCGACGTCAAATTTTGTTCCAATATTCAGGCCTATTGCTGACAGGTATTTTTATCTTGCAATGTTTGGGCTGTGTCTGGCGATTAGCGCGATAGTCTGCCGGGCGGCTGTCCAAAAAAGACTTTATCGCATTTTCCTGATAATTGCCGCGTTTATAATAGGGTTTAATTTGTGCTGTTTTACTATCGAACGTGAATTGGTTTGGCGTAACAGTCTTTCGCTTTGGCAGGACACTGTAAATAAAAATCCCTGTTCATTCTTAGGTAATTTAAATTTAGGTTTTGCACTTTTCAATGAAGGTGAATATCAGCAGGCGTTATCGTCTTTCGCCAAGGCTTCGGAAATTAACCCGTATAGTCCCGCGGTCAAAGCGACTCTTGCGATGACTTGCGAATCGCTGGGGCAAACCTATGATGCTGAAAAATACTTCGAGCAGGCAGTTTCACTTAATAATCCTAATGGCGATTCAGACCGCCTTATAGGTTCACTTCTTTGGACAAAATCACAAATACAAAAGCTTCAAATAATAGCCGACAGAATCACAGAGCAAAAGAAAATGAAATGATGTCAAATATGCAGATTATAAAGTTTGCTTTTATTGTTTTTTCCGCGGTCGCGGTTTTATGCATGGTGTGAACTGCACAGACCCGACTTACGGCGATAAGGAAATTCCAATTCCGTTCGGCGGCAGTGCAGGCGGATGGGGCAGCACCGCGGCAGGTTGCGGCGGCGGTCGAGTAGCAATGTATTGGCGGTACTTTTACTAATACAGGTTCCATTACTGCCGATGGCGGACTTAAAGGCGTTTATACTTCCAGTGCCGACAAGTTTTTTTTTGCGACGGGGTCATATTGCTGAATTACAATGCCGGCAAAAAACGTCGGCCTGCCGTAGCGGAAATCCCACAGCATATTCAGCAGCCATTTTTTCCCGTCGTCATCGTGGAACATCGAAGCATCGAAACCTGAACTGTTCAGGAAAATCGGGTCTGACCACGGGCCGTTAATGTCTTTTGCGGTGATTAAGTAATTGTTCTGGTCCTTGTAAGGGCCTTTCTGGTTTTTGACATCCGAATAGACGAGATAAAATAATCCGTCAGAGTATGTCAGGCAGGGTGCCCATACACCGCCGGAAGTTGGATTGCCGCGCAAATCAATATATTTAGTTGAATTCAGAGTGTAACAGGCCAGCTCCCAGTTAACGAGGTCTTTGGAATGATGAATCGCCACGCCGGGGAACCATTCGAATGTAGAAGTAGCGATATAATAATCATCATTTACGCGAACAATAGAAGGGTCTGGATTAAAACCTCGCAGAATTGGATTTTCAATCATTTCAGCGTCTTTCACAAACCCGCAGCAGAAAAGAATCAAACATATAGCCAATACGGTATATGCTGTTTTCATTTTTTTTCTCTCCCAAATTTATTTGCATACCGGCAATAAAATGCGCCCGAGGGGATTCGAACCTCTGACCTTCGGTTTAGGAAATCGCTGTTAAGTAATTGCAAGGACTGTAAACACAAGGACTTAGCCCTATCCGAGTCGGGAGCTTACAAACCAGCTTACAAAAATAATCCAGAAAACGCCGAAAAGCAAGCCCAAAACCTGCCGGAGGAGTTAGCGGAAATTATAGGGGCTTGGGAGAGATTGCCTCAGCCTATCCAAGCGGCAATACTAACCCTTATTAGGACAACTCAATCTGGAACCGCAATAAAATAACAAGTGTTCTGTCCCCTGTAAGCAGGCAGTAATAATTTATTTGTTAGATTTTTTTCTCCTGAAAAACTACCCCCCCCAAGACCCCCCAGACAATTTCGGGTAATCAGGCCAAAGACCCCAAGCGTATTTAAAATGTTTACGGTCATTATTTCCAGCAGGCTTCTGACGAATCAAAGCCGCAGTCAAGCCAGTTTGAAACAAGCAGGGCTAAGTCTAACATATTTACTTTGCAATCGTAGTTAATATCGCCAATAGGCCTATTTATGCAAATAGGTGGTATTGATATATTGCTGTGAAAAATTAAATATTTATAAGTGTCTGAAGCAAGTAAACATGCGGTTATTGTTGTGCCATTATTAAAGATTCCCGTCATTTCACCGAAACCATTACATCCCCCCATATAAGAGATTTGAAAATCACTGCCATAGAAATTAATTTTGCCGCCGCCGGAACTTGCTAACTTTTGTATTGACCCGCCATATACATTTGGACTTGCGTTCCAATCCTGACTTGCATTCAACAATTCAATATTTCCTCCTAATATATTCATAGAGACTAAACTTGAGGCACTTAACTGATTTGTTATTTGGCCACCAATAATATTTACACTTGCAGAATATCCAGAACTCAGCCGATATACAGCACCACCTGAAATATTCACATAGCTTGAATCCCATGCGTTAATTTCATGTATATCAGCCTCTCCAGAAATATTCAGTTTGCTATCATTATAAGCATATATATAATATGGGTAAATTCTGCCCCCTGAAATGTTAATTGAACTTGAATGAAATGTTTTAACGTTTTGGGAAATAGTGCCACCTGAAATATTCACAGTACTTGCATTATAAGCGAATAGGCCTCCTGTTATTTGTCCTCCTGTCATTTCAACAACTGTATTATTGCCAGTAACAACAACTACATCATAAATATTACCATCTTGTATGGTTACATTATGGTCAAAAGTTGTGGTTCCGGCCTGTACTTGGCAAAGGAACGATACGAATACCGTTATCAATAGTACAATTTTATTTTTCATTTTTATCCTCTTAAAAACATGGATTTTATTTATTGTTACTATCGGAAATATTTTCTTTAGGCGAAGAATCTTTAGGATTAGCGGCTAAATAATCATTGCAAAATTCAGCTAATTTGTTTCTGACTTCTTCTCTGATTCCTTTTTCTAAATCTGTAGATTCATAAAACGCTATTGGCACACTTGGTTTTAATGAACTATATGGCCAAGTTATGGCAAATGTACGAATTTTCTGGTTTCTAACTAAAGAAACAAGCTGAGAAAAATTTATATCGGTGCGAACTTCATATGATTCCCAGGCCGGACTACCAGAACGACGAACACATACTTGAATATCGAGAGTACCAAAATCCATACCCAAATTGTGTTTTAGTGCAAAAGCGTTGGCCTCATTTTGGTCTGCTACGAACCCTTTTTCCTTATGATTTTCCATAGTTCCAGAAGTGGTTACAAAAAATGGTATTCCATTACGCCTTAAATATAATTCTATTTCAGTTTGTATGTCATTTAGTGGTAGATTACAGTTTACGTTTTCTGCTTTGAGAAAACTTATTGATACAAGAATTCCTTTTAATCCTGTTAATGTAGATGTCCCAAAGAATTGGGTTTGCACTTTTTCTGGCTTACTTATGGCAAAAATATTCACAGTGAATAATAGAACATAGAAAATAGATATTGCGGTAAAACTAATTTTTTTCGTTTGCATGATTCTCTCCTAAAAAATAACTCTCTGATTCAATAAAAAAGGGCATCACTATATTGTACCCCTGTTGAGGCCTGCGAAGGCCTAAGCGGAAGCACGCAAGCAATGCCCGATTTGCCATAAGCAAACGGACACTAACTCTCGTGCGTTTCCACTTTTGTATTTTTCGCAGTTTCAACAGGAACGCTAAAAGAACAGTGCTAAATTATTTAATTGTCAATTTACTAAAAACAGAACTCCTTAAAGGTGTAGAAAATAAATTTACTCTATACTGATGATAGCAAATTTGTCATTAAAACACAAGGAATTTAGGGGGGGGGAGAATAGGACAGTAAAAGGAGGTGAGCGGGCAGGTGAAAGTGCAGCATTTTTACCCGTCAATTACAGGAATAAATCCGAAATTTCAATGAAAATGGCACAATGTCAAGGGGGCTGCATTTTTCATGCTTCCAGATTTTTCATTTTCAACCTACAGGGGACAAGTGAAAAAAACGCCCTAATTGGGAACATATAATAAGGCCTAACAAGGAGAGTAGGCATTTGTCCTGTCCACATGTTATATATCTCTTTAGCAGGAGCAAATATCCCCTGTAGGGCTACATGAATAGGGAGCTGGTATCGCAGGAGGTCTTTTCGACCATCTAACTGATGTTATTGGAGGTATCGAACCGCTTACATATTATAGAGGCCGTTATTTTTTTGTTCTTTGGAAAGGATGAGCGATGACAGAAGATGCGGAAAACCTTTTAACTGCAAAAACAGTTGGTGAAAGGTTGTCGTTGAGTAAGCGGCAAATTTTCAGATTAAACAGCAGCGGCAAAATTCCTGCTCCGATACGCATTGGCGGTAGTGTGCGATGGAGACAGTCTGATATAAAGCGATGGGTAGATTTAAATTGTCCAGAAAGAAAATTTTTTGAATTAAAGAAAGGGAATTAACAATGACAGATAATACTGAAAACAAAGTTGTCATTAAAAGTTTTGCAGAAATAGAAGCAAAGAAAACGGAATGGTTATGGCCTGATAAAATCCCATTAGGGACACTATCCCTAATAGTAGGCTATCCCAATTCAGGCAAAACATTTTTAACAATGTTTATTGCCTCGCGTGTAACCACTGGGGAATCTTGGCCTGATATTGTAGGAGATGGTAATATAGCGAGGTCAGTAATTATTTTTACGGCAGAAGACGATTTAAATCGAACAGTACGAATTAGATTAGAAGCAGCAGGAGCAGATTTAAATCGAGTAAAAATAGTTTTCAGGAGCATTGAACATGGTAACGAGAAATGTAATGTCGAGATTTTAAATCTTTCAGAAAATATACCGCTTTTAGAAAAAAGCATCCAAGAAGTAGGCGATGTCGGATTGGTTATAATTGACCCGATAACTGCCTATATGGGGGGCAAAAACCAAAATAGTAATTCGGAAGTTCGGGACTTTTTAACGCCTTTGACTAAGTTAGCTGAAAAACACAATGTAGCAATAATAGGGTTAAGTCATTTCAACAAAAATTTTGAGAGTAAAGCGATTTATCGTGCAATGGGGTCTGTTGGCTTTATAGCAGCAGCAAGGGCAGTGTGGGCTGTTGTATTAGACCAAAATAATAAAGACAGGCGACTTTTTCTGCCGGTCAAACTGAATTTAGCTAAAGAACCGAAGGGGTTAGCGTATAGATTGGTTGATACTGAAATTTCTAAAGAGGATAACATTTTCAAAACTGCTCTTTGTGAGTTTGAATCTGGGGCAGTAGATATTACTATTGAAAGTATTCTTGATATTGAAAACAGCCAAAAAAAAACGACGTCTTGTATTACAGAGGCTACGGAATTTTTGACTAATATATTATCCGAAGGCAGTAAACCTGCTAATGAGATAGTAGAACAGGCAAAAAATGCTGGGATTTCAGGACGTACGTTAGGTAGAGCAAAAGCAAGACTTAATATTAAATCTGAACAGAAACGTACAGAAGGACAAATTGAAAGTTGGATATGGTCATTACCAAAAGAATTGACGAAACAGATAAATATTAACGAAGAATCCTAATGGGATATTATGGTATTCTTGGCTATGAAGGTGTACTGATAATGAAATGGAATATCCCAGAATGTCAAGATTGCCAATATTCTCGATTAGAGATAATTATAAGTGGTAATTCTTTGAATACACAAGAGGGTTATCAAATAGCAAATAGTTAATTTTGCAAGACGTTGATGATAAGGTACATGAATTAAATTGTACTTGACTTGGTGTTGTAGAGTAATTACTCTATAGTGCATGGCAAATATAATAAGACAAGCGATATTGAAGGAAATAAAAAACAGAGGCTGGACGGTTTACCGCTTTGGCAAGGAGCTAAAAGGCAAGGTGAATATGCGTGTTGTTTATCAGTATCTTAGCGAAGGGCAGGACACTGGAACAGAGGCAGCCTCCAAAATGTTGAATTTTTTAGGGCTGAAACTATCAGAGGCAAAGAAAAAGAAAAGGTGATTTATGGCAAGTATCTTTAAACAAATGTACACGGTTAAAGACGAGAACGGCAAGTCTATACCCAAGTATTCTCAATTTTGGTACATAGACTTCAAAGCTGTAGGCGGAATAAGAAAACGTGTAAAAGGATTTAAGGATAAAACGGCAACAGCACAATTAGCCGCCAAGCTGGAAAAGGAGGCGGAACTTGCGGAATCTGGTGTTGTGGACAAATACAAAGAATATCGCAGAAAGCCGCTAACAGAGCATTTAGAAGATTTTGGGAAATCATTACTTGCAAAAGGAGGAACCGCTAAAAATGCTGTACAAGTGAAAACAAGAGTAGGGCGAATACTCAAAGAATGTAAATTTATACTTTGGGATGATATTCAAGCCAGCAAGATACAACAGGTTATTTCCGGATTGCGAATACAGGTATTAACGGTAAAAAAGGAAGTAGTCAACGGCAAGATTGCAAAGAAAAAAGAATTCAAGGACATTGGCGAAATATCGGCACAGACATATAATTTTTACCTGAAAGCGCTCAAGCAATTTTGTAAATGGATGGTACAGGATGGGCGTGCAAGTGAATCACCGGTTCAGCACCTGCAAACCAAAAACGTTAAAATGGATAGGCGGCATGATAGAAGGCCTCTTGAGACAGAGCAAATACGGGCGTTATTAGAGGCAACAAAAGCCGCACCAGTGCGTTTTGGAATGGCAGGGGTGCAAAGGGCTATGCTTTATCGTTTGGCGGTTGAAACAGGTTTAAGAGCATCTGAACTACGAAGTTTAAAAGTATTGTCTTTTGATTTTGAAAATCGTACTGTGAAAGTTGAGGCCACATCGACAAAGAATCGTACCGAGTGTGTTTTGTCTTTGAAAAAGAATACGGCAGAAGAACTAAAGAGCTTCATATCCGGAAAAATGCCTAACGCAAATGTTTTCAATATGCCGGAAAAAACAGCAGAAATGCTTAAAGCAGATTTGGAAATGATAGGGATTCCATATATTGATGATTCAGGGCGTTATTGTGATTTTCATTCTCTCAGGCATTCGACCGGTTCGCTTTTGGCGGCAAGTGGTGTACATCCTAAGATTGCTCAGGTTCTTATGAGGCATAGCGATATAAAGCTGACAATGAATCGATATACACATACTTTAATCGGTCAAGAATCTGAGGCTGTAGAATCCCTGCCTGATTTGTCCTTGCCAAGCAAGGAATCGCAGAGAATGACTGGAACAGATAATTTAGCAACAAAAGCGCTTACAAACCAGCTTACAAAAAATTCTTGCTCTGATAGTAATTGCTTGTCTGCGAATGGCAATGATGAAGAGGCAAAAACAGTATCTTGTAACAAACCTACAGGGGACGATAAGTGTTTACAAGTGGGAGAGTTAGGCAATGAAAAAGAATCATTGGCAGCGGTTGTCATTGATTCAAATAAAAATGCGCCCGAGGGGATTCGAACCTCTGACCTTCGGTTTAGGAAACCGACGCTCTATCCTACTGAGCTACGAGCGCAAGTATTTGCAATCAAAGCAATTATGCTTTCGGCAATTGTAACAGGTTTTAGTGCCTTCTGCAACAGTCAACACGTATTATATATAAAATTTTTGCTTATAAAAGTGAGAAATTAATTTAGAAACAAGTACACTATATATGCGGCATTTTCATACAATACACACAAGGGGAAAATATTCCAAAATCACTGCGTCAGCAATTTGCTTGACAAAATTCGAATATCTTTTTAATCATAGAACGAAAGTGTAGTTTGAAAACTTCAATTGCAAATAATTATAGTTTTTCTTAAAATTTTAAGAACGGGATAAATTTAATGTCGGAAAAAATCGAAGAAAAATATATACGTAAAATCGCAGAAGAGTTGAAAATCAGTGCCAGACAGGTGATCGCGGTTGCCGCGTTACTGGCTGAAAAAGCGACGGTGCCTTTCATAGCCAGATACCGCAAGGAAGCAACAGGCAGCCTTGATGAAGTTGTGATAACTAATATTCGCGACCGGCTTGAGCAGCTTGCCGAGCTTGACAAAAGACGCGATGCGATTCTCGAATCGCTCGAAAAGCAGGGGCATCTCACGCCGGAACTCAAAGACAAAGTTATGGCTGCCGAGACAATGGCTGTGCTGGAAGATATTTACCTGCCGTTCAGGCCGAAAAAGAGGACTCGCGGTACTATGGCAAAGGAAAAAGGACTTGAGCCTTTGGCGAAATTAATCTTCGAGCAGGGCAATTTCGACCTTCAGAAAGAAGCGGAAAAATTCATCAATGCCGAAAAGAGCGTGGATTCAGCCGAAACCGCTCTTACCGGCGCACGAGATATAATTGCCGAATGGGCCAGCGAAGACCAGCAGGCACGAGCCGCTATGAGATCGCTTTATCAAAATAAAAGCCAATATGTCTGCAAGGTTGTACCCGGCAAAGAAGAAGAGGCGATTAAATACAAGGATTATTACGACTGGTCTGAAGCGATGACGACCGCACCGTCGCACCGTGTACTTGCGATGCGCCGCGGAGCCAAAGAAGAGCTTCTCGTTCTGCGTGTAATCGTCGAAGAAGACGAAGCAGTATCGATATTGAATTCCATATTTATCAAAACTGAAAATTCCGCATCGCAGCAGGTCAGACTTGCGATCAAAGACAGTTTCAAGAGGCTGATAATGCTTTCGATGGAAACGGAAATGCGACTTGAGAGCAAAAAGAAATCGGACGAGGAAGCGATAAGAGTTTTTGCGGAAAACGTCAGACAACTGCTTTTAAGCTCGCCGTTGGGCGAAAAGGGCTTATTGGCAATCGACCCGGGTTTCCGAACCGGCTGCAAGGTTGTATGTCTGGACAAGCAGGGCAAACTGCTTTACAACGATGTGATTCATCCGCTCGGCGCAGAGGCCAGCAGAAACGAAGGCATTAAAATTGCCGCTTGGTGCCAGAAGTACAAAATCGAAGCGATAGCGATTGGCAACGGAACCGCAAGCAGAGAAACCGAGACGTTTGTTCGCGGCATCGGCCTGCCGAAAGAAATACATATTATAATGGTCAATGAAAGCGGCGCCAGTATTTATTCGGCGTCCGACGTCGCCCGCGAGGAATTTCCCGATTACGATATCACAGTTCGCGGTGCGGTATCTATCGGCAGACGCCTGATGGACCCGTTGGCCGAGCTTGTGAAGATTGACCCCAAATCAATCGGCGTCGGCCAGTATCAGCACGATGTTGACCAGACGCTTTTAAAACGCTGCCTTGATGATACCGTCGGCAGTTGCGTGAACGCTGTCGGCGTCGAAGTCAATACCGCAAGCAAACAGCTTTTAACGTACGTCTCCGGCGTAGGCCCTAAACTGGCAGAGAATATTGTTTCGTATAGAAATCAGAACGGCGCATTTGAATCTCGTGAAAAGTTAAAGAAAGTCTCCGGCCTTGGCGGTAAAACGTTCGAGCAGTGCGCAGGCTTTTTGCGAATCCGCAATGCCGAGAATCCGCTCGACAAAAGTGCCGTACACCCTGAAAGCTACGCAATCGTAGAGTCCATGGCGAAAGACCTGAACTGCTCGGTTGCGGATTTGATTAATGATTCGTCGCTGCGTGATAAAATTAAACTTGAAAAATATGTTACGGATACGGTTGGTATGCCGACGCTGATTGACATCAAAGCGGAGTTGAACAAGCCCGGCCGCGACCCCAGAAAGCAGTTTGAGCTGTTCAGTTTTGACGAACAGGTTCACGAAATGGCCGATTTGAAAATTGGAATGGAATTGCCAGGCATTGTTACGAATATTACAGCGTTTGGTGCGTTTGTAGATATCGGCGTTCATCAGGATGGTTTGGTTCACATCAGCGAACTTTCGGACAGTTTTGTAAAAGACCCCAACGACGTTATCAAGGTGCAGCAGAGAGTTAAAGTCCGTGTGCTGGAAGTTGACATCCCAAGAAAGCGAATATCGTTGAGTATGAAGCGCGAGCAAAAGGAAATACCGGCTTCAACTGAAAAGCGTCAGCCTGCAACAAGGCCGGCTCCAAGGCAGACTATCGCACCGCAAAAGCCTGTGGTTTCATCAAACGGCAAACCGTTAGGCAACCTCGCCTCGCGACTGACTTTAGGCTGATAATTTTAGCTGTGTGGACTTGTTTTAAGAAGCGGGGAAAATAGGTATTGATATTTGAAAACAGTTTGATATTCTTTATAACCTGTTTGAGATATTTGATACGGACTCTAAAGTAATTTTCGTGTCATACTTCGCGGGTAAGCGAAGCCGGCACAGTAGTTTGCAAATTGCGCGACGCGCGAGTAGTTATACCAATTGGTATTATTTTTGAAAGAAATCGAAAAATGAAACAAAAACTTGTAATAGTTGTCATTGCGGTTGTTGCTCTGGGAGCAGGATTTGCGGGTGGTTTTGTATTCGCGAATAAAAAAAGCAATACGGTGGTTGCCGATATGCAGACGAAGATGCAGCAGTCGGAAGCGGCATCGCGGGCGAGAATCAGTAATTATGATAATATAGTAAACAGATTAAGCGGCGAACTGCAGATTGCCAGACTGGAAATTGAAGGCTTCAAAACACAAGGCGTTCAGCCGCAAGCAGCAGAAGAACCACAGCGGGCAACACAGCAGTCGACGACTATTTCACGTCAACAGCCGCAACAGCAGACTGAAATGCCGGACGGCCCAACGGATGGCGTTGCGCAAGGCAATACAAGAACATACACAATACAAAGCGGCGACAGCCTCTGGTCAATTGCGCAAAAGCAGCTTGGCAACGGCAGCCGTTTCAATGAAATTCTCAAACTGAATCCGAAGCTTACAGCCAAGAGTAATTTGGTCGTTGGCAGCAGATTAAAACTTCCGGCTAAATAATACCTTTTAACCGGCGGACATAAAAATTGCCAAAGTTTGTATCTTTCTTAAAGATAGTCCGGATAATTTGTGGGTTCTCAGTGCGAGAAAGTCTATTAAGCAGACGAGGGAGATATGTTCACAAATTTTATTTAATATCAGGCTAAAGCGCTCACATATATCAGTCCGAACAGCCGATAAACTATTTGCAGTACAAATTAGGTTATTCAGGTTGTTATATGGTAAGAACATATTTATTTACAGTGGTTTTAATTGGCTCTTTGGTGTTAATTAGTGGATGTTGGGAATCTGCGGATAATACAGGTTATTTAAGTGATTATTCAAAGCTTAATGAGGTGTCCGGGTTTGAAAAGGTCGAGGGCTCCACATTTCGCTATACCGATTCATCAGTAGCAAAAGGAAAATACCAGGGATTCATAGTTGACCCTGTTGCTATAAAATTTCAGATTGAATCCAAAGCCGCCGTAGCCCAAACCAAAGGGAAACTCAAACAGAATGACGTCAACGATTTGGTTAACTATTTGTATTCTGCGATAATCGATGCAGTGAATGAGTCCGGATATAAAATTGTTTATCATGCAGGGGCAGGTGTTGCCAGAGTTCGTGTCGCGATAACGGATTTGCGAAAAACCAATATAGTTTTCGCGGCAGTTCCGACTGCGCGTATTACAACGGGGATAGGCACAGGCGGAGCGGCGATAGAATCTGAAATGATTGATTCTGTTTCAGGTAAACAGATTACAGCGTGTGTTGCGTCCAAGCCCGGCTCGAGGGTTCCTTTTACAGATTTAAGCGATTGGGGCGGCGCTCAACACGCGATGGATGTATGGGTGAACAACTTCCGCAAGCAGTTGGCCGACATGAAAAAATCATAAAAGGCTTATACTGCATCCGCACATCAGGTAATCGGACAAATACTAAGATTCGTCGCCGATAAATGTTGCGCTGCCGTTTAATGCGTCGGGGTCGATGTTCGACAAGTCCGGCATCATAACAGCCGTATCCGAAGCGGCAATGTTCGCGGGCTGGCCGTTCACCTGGACGGTAAATGTCAGCGGACCAATCTGAATTTTGTCGCCGGCACCGGCTAAAATTTCGTCAGAAATCTTTGCCCCATTCAGGAATGTGCCATTGCTGGATTTTAGGTCGCGGACTTTAACAATATTCGCCTCCTGGCTGATTTGGCAATGTCTGCGCGAGACTACTTGCAATGGAATGCAAAAATCACAATCCGGTCTTCTACCGAGAATTGCCGCTTTGCTGCGGATGGGCAAGACCTTTTTCGAACCGTTCTTTTTGTGCAAAACTAACGATACGTTCATAAGCTCCCTTTCAGGCTGCAGATGTGGAGCACTTAAATACCCAGTAGGTATTTTATCGGAGTCATTATAGCACCATTATTATGGTTTTGCAAGTATTTTACTAAAAACACAATAATCTTTTTCATTTTAACATTTGACTTTATATGAATGGTTTTATAAACTGCCGGTTTGTTTAACTATTGGAGTATTAATGACTTATAGAGCAGTTGTGTTTGATCTTGATGGAACGCTGGTTAATTCGCTGGAAGACCTGGCGGATGCGGCAAATTTTGCGCTAACTTATTTCGGACAGCCCAATCATAGTGTTGAAACGTTAAAAGCAATGATTGGCGATGGCACAAGGACGTTTATCAGCAGGGCACTGCCGGCCGATAAGCAAGACCTCATAGAACAGACGCTTGTCAAAATGCGGGGAAAATACATTGAAATTTGTACCAATAAGACTCTTCCTTATAAAGGCATTAAAGAAGTCCTGGACGAATTGAAAAAACGCGGCATCAAAATGGCGGTGCTTACAAATAAAGACCAGATAATGTCTGAAAGGGTCGTTAAGCATTTTTTTTATGGTTATTTTCAAATCATAATGGGTACTATCGATGCTGTCCCATTAAAACCAGACCCCAAAGCCGTGCTGAAAATGCTCAAAGAGCTTGATGTCAAGCCGAGCGAAGCGTTGTTTGTCGGCGACAGCAATATCGATATCAAAACCGCGAAAGCGGCCGGGATTATCGGTATCGGCGTCAACTGGGGCTTTAGAAGCGAAGAAGAACTTCGACAAGCAGGAGCGAATTTCATCATCAATCACCCCAAAGAATTGCTGAATGTTTTAAAGTAAGTATAAAACGAAGCATGGGAAAAGTTGCGCAAAAGTTTACAATTTTGCGCGAAACGCCCACTTAAAAAGCTGTTAAAACCTTGAAAACCTTGTAAAAGTGCTTAAGAACATAGCAAATTGCGCGTTTTTTAAGCCGATTTTTCGGGAAAACAGCCCCGTGAACGGGGTTTTCGCTTCGCTTCAACAGTTTTGCGTAACTAAACGTAAGTAAAACACACTGGATTAACATAGAATCAACAGAAATTCACAGAAAAAAGCAAAAAATAACCGCAAATCTTTTGCCACAGAGAACACCTATCCGCAGGACGCCTTGCGGCGGGACACAGAGATATAATCTACTTAAAAATAAGGAATTATGATTTTAAAAGATGGTTTTAATTTTGGAATCGGCCTTGAAAGCCCTGGGGGTTGCATTTTAGGGGGCTGTTTAATATAATAAATATATTACATATAAAATTATAATATTACATATAGGTTAAAAATATTATATACAGGAGACTTTTATTATGAAAATCAAAGGTTATGAAAAATACGAGAAACGAGAGTATCGATTCGAACGAATCGCGACCAGAAGAACACAGGAAATTATTAACAAAATTCGCCTGCTGGGCAACTGCTCTAACCGCAGTTTTTATAAATATGAGCAACGGCAGATAGAGAAAATTTTTGACGCTATAAACAAAGAATTACGAACAGCTCACGCACGATTCACTTATACAAAATCTGAAAAGAAATTTAAACTATAAAAGTTACAGCCACCAAGTCATCCCCCTCTAATTTTTCTTTTCAAGGTAGAAAAATTCAGAAGAATCGGGGACTTTCGCTCCGCTTCAGCGAAGGCACGAAGAAATTTTAGTGTTTTTGATTGAGAAGGACGCACATAATGATACAATATTCCTATAGGCGAAACTGTTGAGAATTATCAAAAATTATCAAAATAGATAATGTAAAATGGTAATAATATTAGATAAATTTTGTATGGGAGATAAAACGTGGCAGACGAGTTGAAACTTTTCGATGATTTACCTCTTTTTGAAAATATAGAAAAAGAAAAGCAGGAGGGAAAAGAGGAAGAAAGATTTGGGCATTGGGCTTATGCTGATGCCCTACATCAGATTCTTAAAGATAACAATAAATCACTTACCATTGGCCTGTTTGGTGAATGGGGGACAGGCAAATCAACGGTAATAAATATACTTCAAAATAAATTTAAGGAAGACAAAGATAGTAAGATACGCCCTGTTATTTTTAATGCATGGCGACATCAAGACGATTCGTTTCGAAGGCAGCTTTTGATTAAAGTTGCAGAAGATGTATATGGGAAACAAAATTCGAAATATAAAGATCTTACAAATCTTGTAGGATTGTCTGAATGTATAACCGAAGCAACGGACGAAGATAATTCTACCGAGAAGATGTCTTGGTCTGAAGTGGGAAAGCAGATTATTGATGTTTTGAAGTGGTTTATTTTTTCAAGCCAGAAATCAGCAAAGTTAATACGCATCGCAATCATTATATATGTTGTTATTTTAGTTGCAGGTATTTTTGTTTCTTTGTTTGGGAATCCAGAAGTAGCCAATTTCATATCTGCTGCATTGTTGTTGCCTATTGGCTTAATTTTATTTGGGTTGGTTGAAAAAGAGACTAAGCATAAGTTGATTGCGACTTTGAATATAAATCAACCCACTACCGAAAGGCCGAGATTAAGTTATCCTGAACAATTTGAGATGGAATTTATTGAATGTGTGAATTTTAGCAACAAAGAAAATAATAGATTAGTAATAGTTGTTGATGATTTGGATAGATGTGATAAAAATTTAGTGATAGCAGCACTTGCCACAATCAAGCAATTTTCTGGAAAGTCCAATTGTGTCTTTATTGTTCCATGTGATGAGCAACAAGTTCTAAACGCAGTAAACGCACAAGTTAGTAATCATGATTATGATTATGAGTCACTTCGTAAATTTTTTGATGTTGCCGTGCGAATGGAAAAAATCCCTGAAGCAGATTTACATAATTATGCAAAATATCTTGTAGAGCAATGGAAACTGGCGCCCCAATTGGCAGAGATAGCCGTTTACAGTGGAGCCAGAGATGCAAGAAAAATTAAAGCTTTTTTGAACTCATTTAATACACATTACTGGATGATACAAAAAAGATTTAACCCAGAAAAAGCTGGAAGAAATTTGCTTCTAATCGCCAAGCTCACTGCTATTCAGGAAGGGTTTCCGGAATTATATAAGATTATATGCTTAGAGCCATTAATGTTAAATAGATTTGAGAATGCACATAAGGACTCTTCTGTCGATTCTTATGAAAAAAATAATGTGAGCAAAGAAATTAAAGATTTGATACTTAAGAATAGTATTTTAACAAGATTTTTGGAATACACAGACAATATTGATTTAACAGAAATTGAAGACCTTGTTATTGGGAAACAACTGGAGCTTATTGCAGGAATTAGTACAGGTTCGATAATTCAAACAACGCTTAGTAATGGGAAAATAGAAGAATTTTCAGAAGCAGTTAAAGGATTAGATAAAACTCAAGCAGATCATCTTGTGGAATACATACGATTAATGGTAAAAGAATTCGAAGAGAAAAAATTCTATGTTATCTTGCGTATGTGGGTTAATTGTGCATTAGGGATTTTTAGCTATGAAAACATATGGACTAATGATGATTTAATAACAGCTAAACAATTATTGGCCAATATTATCGTTGATGCAATCACAAAAGAAAAAGGCAAACTATTAAAGGATATATCAAACATCAAGGGAATTGAATCGATACTTCAAATTACTTCAGATTCCACAAGTCTTGCCAATGCGATTGTTCAAGTTTATCTTGAAAGGCTCACTACTGACGGAGCAAGTAGTTACATAGGATTATTCAATCGGAAGAAAAAATATTTCGAGCAAAAATTTGAAGGTATAAACACTGCCATAATTTCAGCATTAAACTCAGAAAACGAACAATTAATTTTGAATCAGCTATCAATAGCTGAAATAAGAAATGACATTGATGACCCAATACCATCTAACACAGTTTTGAATACAATTGTACAAAGATTAGATGCAAAGGATAATGCGTATGAGCTTAATGAAAAACGTATTCAGGTTATAGAAATTTATCAAACTAAGATAGATATGACAGGATTTATAAACAAATGGAATGAACTTACAAAGAAAGCACAATCTGCACCGATTGAAATTGAAAAAACTAATTTTGGCCTGATGCTGAATACGGTAAATAAAATAGGACAATTCGATAAATTGGAAGATGCTAATTTAATTTGTACTCCATTGTTGCAAATTTGGGCAGTTAATGGAAAGGAAAGTACAAGGAATGAGTTATTAAAAACATTTTCTTTGGTATATCCTATTGTAGATGAAAGCCTAATTAAACAAGTAGAGAACGTGATTTTTTCTTGGTTCAAGGCACGTCCTACTGGAGAAATTAAAATTTATTTAGAATCTTTAACAAATAATATACAAACGACCACTGATAAACAAGGATTTAGAACTTTGACAGGCTTAGCTCTGTCTTTGTTGGAACAATTTGTAGAATGGATGAAAAATCAAGTAAATACTTACAATGAGAAAGTTGAAGAAATAGTAAATTTAGTAGTGGAATGGAGCCACACACTCAAAACCGAAACAAAGATATATGAGTTGGTCGAGTACACGATAAAAAAAGCAAATGACCCATCTTTTGAATTATGGCATAAAAAGAGTTTAGGGAATTTATGTGATTGTTTATCCGACGAACAAGTCCAAACTATTAGTCAATTGGTAATGGAGCGAATAGAAGAACCTCAAACGGCGAAAACGCGACGAAGCCAACTATTAGATATTTTAATTACAAAACTATCTCGCAGAAAACTTACAGGTCAAGATACGGATAGAATTTTTGGATTGTTATGGCATGATGATGGAAATATGCGGGAACCAATATGTGAAAAATTCGAATCTTTAAAATCTCAATTTGAAGAAGACGATTTTAAAAGAAACATATCAATAATGGCAAAGAATATTTCAAATAGCACTGCTGAAAAAATAACCCAAAAGGCCAATTCTTTAACAATAATTTTAAAAAGTCCAATAAGTCTTAAAGAACAGGACAAACCACTAATTCTTAATATGGTGCCTTTGTTAATTCATACGAAAAATAGTAGCAAAGAAACTATTGGGATAGGCTTAATTATAGTCGATTCCCTTGGGAATAGCGAAAATGTTTCAGAAGATATTATAAGTGGTTTGAGGGCATTATCTCAATATGGCGATGAAAATATTAAAGGGAAAGCAGCCGAACTTCTCAAAAAGTACAATAAAGTGGCCGAACCGGATGGTTTGGACAAGAAAGACAAATCGGACGTGTAGGATGCGGACGAATTTGAAATTTAAAATTTGATATTTCAAAATTTATTTTTGGAATTTTTGTTTTAAAGGATTTCTCCGCTACGGTCGAAATGACTCACCCGCCACAGGTGCGGGTGCTAAACAATGTCGGACGAGTTGGACAAGTCGGACGGTTCTGACAGGGCGGACACGGACGGATTTAAGATTTGAAATTTGAGATTTGATAAAATGCGTCGCCGTCCTCTCTGATTTTTCTTTTTAGATGTAGAAAAATCCTGGAAATTCGAGGATTAAAATGCCGACAACGGCTAAACATAACGAACCTGCCGAATGAATCGGCAGGCTAACGGAATAAACGCATCGCCGTTCCGGCGAGGGCTAAACATTACCTACCCGCTAATTTTTCATAAGACATTGACGCGGGATGTAAATTTAGTATAATCAACCGTTTGTATTAAATTCAACAGGTAAATATGGCTAAGAAAACGAAAAAACGACTGAAACACGCTAAATGTAAAAATTGTGCCGGGCTGTGCTGCCGATATGTCGCACTGCCAATCGATAAACCAACAACTCGCGGCGATTATGACGATATCCGCTGGTTTCTGACGCATAAACACGTTACGGTTTTTGTCGAAAATAAAACGTGGTACATCAGTATCGATAACAAATGTAGGCACCTGTCGGAAAAAGACCATAAGTGCAAAATCTACGACACAAGGCCGAGAATATGCAGGGGTTATAAAAATGTCGATTGCGAATTGAGCAAAGACCCATACGATTACGACCTGTATTTTATGAACGATAAACAAATGGAAGCCTATATGAAAGTCAAGTTCGATAATAACAATATCGACAGGCTTGCGAAAATAAGAAAAATTAAAAGCAGAAAAAAATGAAAATACCACCGGTAAAAGGCACAAGAGATTTTTATCCTGAAGATATGGCCAAACGCAACTTCATCGTTGACGGCTGGAAAAAAGTCTCGATACGAAACGGATTTGCGGAATTTGACGGACCAATCTTTGAATACCTCGCTATGTATCAGCAGAAAAGCGGCGATGAAATAGCTTCACAGCTTTTTGCGTTTGAAGATCGCGGCGAACGTATGCTGGCTATCCGGCCGGAGATTACGCCTACGCTTGCGCGAATGGTCAATCAGCGTATAAACGCGCTGCCCAGGCCTATAAAGTGGTTTTCTGTGCCGAGGCTTTGCAGAGCTGAACGGCCGCAGAAAGGCAGGCTGCGCGAGTTCTTCCAGTGGAATATCGATATCATCGGCGTTGACGATTGTCTGGCGGATGCGGAAGTGATTTTCTGCTCGGTCGATTATTTAAAACAGGCGGGGCTGACGGATAAAGATATTGTAGTAAAAATATCGAGCAGAAAAATGCTTGCGGCATTTCTAAAAAGTATCGGTGTGCAGGAAGAAAAACTTATGCCGTTGTATGCACTTCTTGACAAGAAGAAAAAACTGCCGGCAGAAACTTTTGATGAACTGCTGAATACGGCAGTTCCAGATAAAGCGGTCGCGGAACAGATAAAGAATTTTATGAATCTCAAAGGAGCGTTCAATAATCTTGTCAAAACAGATAATCAGGAGCTTAACGCAAGTATTGATGAGATGACAAAACTTTTCAGTTATCTTGATACAATGGGGCTTGAAGGTTATTATGAATTTGATCCTGCGATTGTACGCGGGCTTGCATATTATACAGGTGTGGTTTTCGAGATTTACGACAGGTCGGAGCAGCTTCGCGCAATTTGCGGAGGCGGAAGATATGACAATCTGCTTTCTGATTTCGGCGGGCCCAAAGTTTCCGCGACAGGCTGCGGAATGGGAGATTGCGTGCTTGGAATCGTGCTCGAAGAAAAAGGTCTATTCAAAAATGTAAATGAAAATCAACGATTAGATTATTTTGTCGCGTATGCGGACGACACTTTGCAGAATGAAGTGATTCGAATTATTGCAAAATTGCGGCAGGCAGGTAAGAAAGCTGATTTCAGCTACAAAGGCGGCGGACTCGGCAAACAGCTCAAACAGGCCTCAATACTTGCGGCGGCAAAATGCGTTATCGTTGGGCAGGAATTTTTAAACAAGCAGCTTATTGTTAAAGATATGGCAAACGGAGAACAAACAACAATTCCAGAATCGGAATTTTTAAAACAGATTGAAGAATGAAGATAGAATATTGAAGATTTGCTATGGACGGAGGCAACCATTATGAGAGAGCGTTCCAGTGCTGGCTGAAAGATAACGGGGTTCAGTATCTGGCAGTTGACCAGCATAAGCGGACGGCTTTTTCGAGATGCAAAATCAAAAGTTTCGATTTTCTTTTTTATACTGCCGGCGGACGAGCGGTAATCGCGGAAGTTAAAGGGCGAAAGTTTGCAGGCAAAAATTTTTCAGCGTTCGGAACTTTGCCTAACTGGGTGACGGATGATGATATTACAGGGCTTGAAAACTGGATTAGAATTTTTTCGAGCCGATATGAGGGGCTGTTTATTTTCGCTTATGATTTGGAAAATATAGATGTCGAGACCGATGGCAGAGAGATTTATGACTGCCTCGGCAGAAGATATGTTTTTATGGCTGTCAGGCTCGCGGATTATCTTGCCGGCGCAACACTGCGGAGCATAAAATGGAAAACGCTGCATTTGTCGGCGGAATATTTTAAGAAATGCAGTTTTGATGTAAATGAAATGGTTTTACGAACACATATTAGAACCACGAATGAACACTAATAAACACTAATTAGAAAATACGAAATGAACGAAACTATAACTAAACTTGCACAACAGATAATAAACGGCAAACTCATCGAACGTGATGATGTAGAATTTTTATTTTCATTAAGCGACGGCAGTCTGGAAGACCTGATGTATTGGGCGAACCGGATACGCGAGAAATTCTTTGGCAAAAAGATAAAAATCTGTTCGATAATTCCGGCAAGACTCGGCGGGTGCAGCGAAGACTGCAAATTCTGCGCTCAATCAGGCGGACATCAGACTGTTTACAGTGAGCCGAAGTATATGGCTGATGCAGAAATCCTCGAAGCGGCCGGGGATGCAAAACAGAAGGGCGTACAGAATTTCGGGATTGTTTACAGCGGAAGAAGTCTCTCTGAAAAGGAACTTGTACGGCTTGAAAAACTGATTCCGAAAATTACAAATGAAATCGGAATCGCAGTCTGCGGCGGCTTTGGAATCATAAGTTATGAGCAGGCGGTGCGTTTGAAAAAAGCCGGTATGTCGAGGTATAATCATAATCTTGAGACTTCGCAGCGGCATTTTAAAAATATTGTAACAAAGCACGATTATCAATCCCGCATCGATACGGTTAAGGCTGCCGGAAAAGCAGGACTTGGTTTGTGTACCGGCGGAATTTTTGGGATTGGTGAAAACGACAGCGACAGAATCGATATGGCGATGCTGATTCGTGAGCTTGGAGTTGATATGGTGCCGATGAATTTTCTATCGCCGATAAAAGGTACGCCTTTGGGGAATATGCCGGTGATGCAGCCGCGAGAAATTTTGCGGCTGATAGCGTTATATCGTTTCATTTTGCCAAAGGTGCATTTGAAAGTTGCCGGCGGACGATATTTGAATCTTCGTGATATGCAGAGCTGGATTTTTTATGCCGGTGCGACTGCGATTATCAGCGGCGAAAAATATCTTACGACAGCCGGCAGAGCGGTTGAGGAGGATGTCAGGATGATACGCGACCTCGGATTGGAGCCAGAATTAATATGAGAATAATAGCCGGTAAAAAACGCGGGATGAATATATTGCCGCCGAAAGGCAGCGAAACTCGGCCGATAACCGACCGTGTGAAAGAGTCTATATTTGATGTGCTGTTCAAATATAATCTGATTGAAGGCCGATACGTCGCGGATTTGTTTTGCGGCACCGGTTCGTTTGGACTTGAGGCGATAAGCAGGGACGCTAAAGAAGCGGTGTTTGTCGACCAGGACAGACGGGCGATTGATGTCTTGCGAAAAAATATCGAGAAAGCAAAATTTGAGTCGCAATCCAAGGTTGTTTGTGCCAATGCGTTCAAAATCGGTGCGCCGATTGGCATCGGCAAAAAATGTTCGCTGGTTTTTGTTGACCCGCCTTATGACTTGAGCAGGGAAGTGGGCCAGAAATCGCGGCTGGCGGGGCTTTTGGAGATTTTGCCACAGCAGATAACCGAAGACGGGCTGGTTGTTGTGCGGACAGAAAAAAATGTTAAAGTTCTCGACAGTTACGGTGCTTTGAAGATAATAGATAACAGAGTATGGGGAAAAATGAGTGTGAATTTTTTTGCGTTGAAAAATGACGAACAAACAGGCGGCAATACAGATAATTCGCAGCCTTCGTAAGGAAGGTTTTCAGGCTCTGCTGGCGGGCGGTTGCGTACGTGATACGCTGCTGGGCAGAGAGCCGAAAGATTATGATATCGCGACAGATGCGCGGCCGGAGCAAATCTGTAAAATTTTCCGCAGGACAATTCGTGTCGGCACAAAGTTCGGCGTGATTATTGTAATGATGGAAGGCCATCAAATCGAAGTCGCGACGTTCAGGGCAGATACTGGGTATAGTGATGGAAGACGGCCTGATAATATTAGTTTCACTTCGGCTGAAAATGACGCACTGCGAAGGGATTTTACAATCAATGGCATGTTTTTTGACCCGATTAAAAACGAGGTTTTGGATTTTGTCGGCGGACAGAAAGATTTAAAGAAAAAAACTATCCGCACAATCGGCAAGGCTGATGAAAGATTCAGCGAAGATTATCTGCGAATGCTGCGGGCTGTACGGTTCGCAGGACAGTTGGATTTTAAAATTGAGAAAAGCACGTTGGCGGCGATTAAACGATATCACTCACTGATTACAAAAATCAGCGGTGAGAGAATAGCGATGGAGTTGGAATCGCTGATGGCTGCGACCAAGCGAATAAAGGGATTGAAACTTTTTATAGAGACCGGCCTTGCGAAGGAGATTTTTCCGGTTTTAAACGATAAAATAAATTTCGGAATGAAAGTTTTTAAATATTTGCCGAAAGAAATGACATTTGAACTTGCTGTTGCGGGAATGTTCTCCGGCTGCGAAAGTGCCGAGGCGATGGAGAGTCTTGAAGTTTTAAAACTTAGCACGAGTAAATTGAAACACATTGATTTTCTGCTGATCAAAAGAGATTTTCTGAATAATGAATTGTCGCTTGCTGAACTTAAGACGATTGTGTCGCAGCCGTATTATGCGGATTTGTATGTTTTTCAAACAGCGGTATTGAAGGCAGAACGAAAAGGCCTTGCGAAATTGAACGTAATTGCCAAAAGGGCGAAATTGCTTGCGGGCAGGGATTTACAGCCGAAACCTTTGCTGAATGGCCACGAGCTTATGGCTCTGGGCGCAAAGGCTGGGCCGCAGATAGGGCAGATCAGCAAGGAACTTTATGTTGAGCAGTTATCGGAAGATATTGCTACTAAAGAGGATGCGAAACGGTGGGTCGAAAATTGGATAAAAAACCACAAGAGTTGAGCTTGCAATAATTTGTGAATGTGTTATTATATTTCCAGACGGGGCCATAGCTCAGTTGGGAGAGCGCTTGCATGGCATGCAAGAGGCCGCAGGTTCGATTCCTGTTGGCTCCATTGTTGTAAGTTACGCTGAATTCGGTGCTTACGAATACTCGCATTCACGCGATGCGGTTGTAACTCTTATCAAAAAAGCAGTCAATTACTCTTTTGAAAGGAGCGACCGCATCTCGATTGACAGTACGAATCTGCCTGCAAGCGGTCCTTTTACAGTATCACTATGGGTTTATGCTGTTACTCCGGGCAATGACAGAGATGCAGTCTGGATGCAGTATTACAAGAGTTCAAGCTGTTATTTCACCATCGGCACAGATGACCGTGGAAGCGGCAGATTCAAAGTCCGTGACGCCGCAGGCAACACATGGGAAAATTACCGCATGGGTAATGATACATGGGTGAATATGACAATAACGTTCGACGCAAGCGGCAACTGCACGGGCGTATATTATGATGGCGGCTTATTGTCCAGCTATTATATGATTCTTTCCGGCTATACGGATGCGGGCTGGACAGTTTCGGGCACAGGTACTATAATGGGCAGACAGGGTTCAACGTCTTCTTATTATTATAAAGACAAGATAGATAACGTGATGATATTTAACCGAGTATTAAGCGATGAGGAAATCAAGCTGCTTGCCAAAGGCCAATGCGATTCAACGGCCCTTGATTCCGACCAGATAAGCAATTACGGCAATCCGTATTATTTCACAGGCAGAGAATATGACGAGCGTTGCAAGCATTTTCGTGAGATTGAATTTTAAGTTTGTTTTCAGTTCATAACTGAACGTCTTATTCGCAACGTGTAAAAAAGGCCAAGAAATCTCGTGGCGTCAGCACTCTTACATTTCCACATGCTTTTTGTGGAAAATGTTTACCATTGCCTGTCACGAGTAAACGACAGTGTGGATCACTTGCGACTTCTACAAACATTTCATCTGTCGGGTCTGGAAGTCTTGCCGTAATGGGACTGCCTGTGGTACATATTCCCATTTCCTTAATCGAACCCATCAATATTTCAATAATCGCAAAATCAAATCCGAATTTTTCACGATGCAGTACTTGCTCATATTCTAATAATATTCTGGCATCATAACATATCTGGATTTTGCCGTCAGCGAGCATACGGACAATTTCGCCACTTGCAGAAAATGGTTTTAACAGTCCAGATACTATGACATTAGTATCAATAACAGCTTTCACTTTCGGCCTCTCCGTACCTCTTTGATTTCTGCTTGAATTTCTTTTTCAGAGATGGAATCTTTTCCAGTTTTTACTGAGGACTGTTGTAGAGATGTGACGGCTTCCATCGCTCGTGCGCGTCTAATCGCTCGTAGTGAATGTTCAAAATCTTTATCACTGGTGGCGGTCATAATCGCCACAGGTTTACCATTTACAGTTATAACTACTTCTTGTTCCCGTGGCAGCTTACCCCAGAGTGATGACGCTTGTGTTCTTAAATCTTTTGCGGTAACAAATTTCATATTAAGCCTTTCATATTTCGCCACAACTATAGTACTATTGTGCTATTAAAGAGTACATAAAAAAGACTCCAAACGCAACAAGATTATGCCATATAAAGAACTATTTCAGATTGAAAGTTGACTCTGTACTAACACATGCCATACTTGGTTATTATCTTTCCTTGACTTGTCCAGAAGTATTTTACTCTTTCGGCTCGCGTAATTACCGGCAATAAATGCAATGGTTTTTAGAAACAAGTTGCAATTCATCCGTAAATGTTGCTCATTGTCACACAATGAGTTACGAAAAATCGCAGAAAATTAAGAGTTTGGTGTGCGCATCGCATGGCATGCAAGAGGCCGCAGGTTCGGGATAAGGGAGAAAACTGCGGAAAAGCCCATAGTCAGGTCAGTGGGCAAGATTGGATAAGTTGCTCTTATGAACCTGTTACCGTTGGAGGTACTTGCAATGTTGTGCAATAGCAGGCCAGAAATAACGTCCGAGCAAATTAAGATTTGTGAAAAGTGCAAATTTGCTTCTGCAAAAAAAATATGGTGTAGCAAGTTTGGCTTTTATTTTAAAGAGCCGAGTAAAATTATCCAGCCGGATAAAAAGCTGATTTTGACAAACGAAACCCACACAACCCACACGCAAATCCCGCAGCCGGTCGAGAGGCCCAAGCCAACATTGCTGCAAATGGCTGCTGACTTTACAAAAGCCATGTTGCGATGGAGCAAAAGCAGCCTTGCGTGTGTATTTAAAGAAGAATATGTTCGTAGACGAACTATTTGTTCAGAATGTACTAACGGTTGGCGTTGTCCTCATTGCGGATGTATGCTTTGGGCGAAAGTTGCCTTGGTGACGGAGAAATGCCCAGAGGGAAAATGGTGATAGTTGGCATGCAAGAGGTCGCAAGTTCGGGATCCTGGAACTGTATAATGTTATATGATAACGTAAAATTAGAATAGAACCCCATTGCCGAAATTTGATTAATGTGCCACAATTATACTATTGACGAGCACGAATAGGAGTTTGGGCTACCGATCTAATATTTTTTATCTTATCCTCACATCGTCCTTCGGATGAATGTGAAGAGGATAAGATAAAAAATGCTCTTTATGTGAAAAAACTTGTTGACCGACTATGGATCATAGGATTATACATTATCACCTTAAATATTCTCAATCTTTTTTTCAAGTAAGGATTTAATGGCACTGTAAAAAATATTATAAACCAAAATATAATTTGCATTCGTAATTTTTTGTGTATTATAGAAATTTAAATATAATGATAACAATGTAGCATAAATTTACTATATTTAGAAATTCGGAGATATAATTATGAATAAAAGAAGTTTTAATGGCATAATTCCTGCCCTTTATACATGTTTTGAAGATAGTGGCAGTGTTAACTATAAAGAAACTGCAAGGCTTGCCAAATGGTTAGTTAAAAAGGGGTGCGGAGGATTTTATTTGTGCGGTACAACGGGAAGTGGATTGCTTCTTAGTAAAGAAGAACGGGAAAAAATTCTCGAATCTGTTGCAGAATCTGTTAATGGTGATGTGCCAATTATGGTGCATGTAGGTTCAATGGCAACAAAAGATGCAGTAGAATTAGCGAAACATGCTGCGGGAATAAAAGGAGTATGTGGTATTAGTTCGCTGCCTCCGCAATATTATCCAGTCGGCTTTGATGATGAAATAGCAAATCTTTCTATTATTGCCGAAGCTACGGATATTCCATTTTATCCCTATTTATTTGAGTCAACAGTCAACAAATATGGAGTGGATAATTTAATCAATGGTTTTGCAAAAATACCAAATATGGCAGGAATAAAAGCTTTTGTTGCGGATTTGTCTATACATCAGGCAATAGTTAACAATGGTCCCGCACATTGGCAATTATTTCATGGGTTTGATCAATGCCTTTTACAGGCATTATCGATTCCTCAGATAACAGCCGTAATAGGTTCAACATATAATGTAGTACCTGAAATTGTTATTGAAATTTTCAATGCAATTAAAAACAATGATTATAAAAAAGGCAGTGCGCTAAGTTGTGAATTTCGCAAGTATTGGCTCTCTATACAAGGCTACTCATTTCTTGGCTTTGGCAGCTACTTTCTCAAAAAACGTGGTTTCAGAATGGGCCAGCCTAGGCTTCCACTTCGATGGCCTGATAATGATGAGATCATTGTGGTTGAAAACCGCATGCAAAAGTCTGGTTTTAATTTGGAAAACGGCGGCATAATGTAAAAATAAGTTATTTTTATAAGTCTATGCATTTTAATGTTTTATATTAGCAAAATAAGCATTTTTTAGAGGTTTTTTTTAATGTATTTAAATTTTTTGGTTGACAATTTATATGGACATGATAACCTTATCATGAAAACGATATCATAGAAACTAAAAATATGCAAATTGATGAACTAAAAACAACGTTGAAGAAAAAGAAACCGAGCCTTATTAATGTTGCGGAATTGGCAAAAGTAAGTCCGGTAACTGTGGCACGTACTTTCGCAGGTTCAGCACCGGTTGCTGAGAAGACACGGCAGAGTGTTGAAGCTGCGGCGAGAGAATTAGGTTACAAGCCGAATTTACTTGCCAGAGGATTACGCGGAGGCAGGACTCAAACGATAGGGGTTTTATGGTCTTTGGGCGGCCCCCCGGCTGCGGTTCAAATGACAAGAAATCTTACCATTCGAGTGCAAAGGCGAGGATATGTTCCTTCGGTAATGGATAATATTTTTGATGATGTTGAAATTGCCAAGACCCTTGAAGATTACAGTCATCGCGGCATAGATGGCATTGTGGTTGAATGGGGACCTCCTGTTCCAAAAGATAAAAATATATTTTCCCTTCTCAAGAGATTCCGAGCGGCAGTAGTTGTTACGCCAAGTTATCAGGGGTTGGGAGTTGACGAAGTTGTTCAAGACAGGCTTGGAGCGATTTCCGCAGTTGCTGAACACTTTGCGGCGACAGGACGCAACTATCCGGCAATCATAATGCCATTGACTTCAGCGAAAGAAAAAGTAGGTGCTTTTGTGCAGACTCTGGAGAAAAAGGGAATTCCATTATCGAAGATAGCATTTGTAGATTGTCCATGGGGACCAAGCCAGGTGTTTACTCAAACCTATTATGATGTTCTGGAAGGAAGATTTCCGAAAGGCCATACTAAATTGCCAGATTGTCTATTTTGTGGTGCTGATGAAGGTGCAATCGCCGCTGTCGCATGGGCAAAAAATCGCGGCTTGCGTGTTCCTCAAGATATTGCAATAGTAGGTTTTAACGATAATGATGGCCTTAAATTTATGGACCCTCCGATAGCAAGTATTTCACGACGAAATTATGATGTAGCTGATGCTATTGAAGAAATGTTATTCGGCCGTTTGGAAGAACCGCAGTCGCCGGTGCGTACTAAGCAAATTTCAATGGAATTTATTTGGCGTGAATCTGCTGGTTAGCTTTTTGCAGATGCAAGCTGTGTAAAAAATATATTGTTGATAAAAGTTAATGGCGAAAGGAGGTTTAAGAAAAAAAACAATTAGGCGGGAAAAAATATAATTGATATAAATTAGTTTTTTGGAGGAAGTATAATGAAAAAGTATTTAACAGTTTTGTTTGTAGTAGCAGTACTTGGAAGCGGGATTGTAAGGGCTGAGTTTATGGACTTTGTTGCAGTTGGCGATGCCGGCAATGTGGCTGACACGCGTTTAGTCAGAGGGGCTTATACCTTTGGTGCGGTAAATTATGATTATGGTATTGGCACCTACGAGGTAACTAATGCGCAGTATGCGACATTCCTGAATTCGGTTGCAGCAGATGATATATATGGCCTATATAATGAGAACATGGGAAGTTCCTCCTACGCTTATAGAGGTGGAATAACCCGAAGCGGTTCGGCAGGGTCATATACATACAGCACGATTTCGGGACGTGAAAATATGCCCGTAAACTGGGTTAGTTGGGTATCAACGGCAAGATTTGCAAATTGGATGAACAATGGTATGCAGAATGACGCATCTACTACAGAATATGGCGCATATGACGATCCTTTCCTCGAACCAGCGACGCATAACGCAAATGCCAAATACTGGATTCCTACTGCGGATGAATTTTATAAGGCTGCATATTATAAAGGCGGCGGCACAGACGCAGGTTACTGGATATACCCAACACAAAGCGATTCTACGCCTGTTGGTGGTCCAGATGGAGCGAGTTATCCCGCAACAAACCGAATTAATTATCAAGCGGACAATTATGATTTCGGTGAAGGTTATGACCAGGGTGATTTAGTTGCTGTTGGTAACTACTCTCTATCATCAAGTGCCTATGGTGCGTTTGATATGGGCGGAAATGTATTCGAGTGGAATGAAGGTTATGCACTGGGTGGATATCCGGATACATACAGATGGCGTAATGGCGGCAATTTCCTGCAGAATTCAGCAAGTGAAGTATCTTATGATTCATTGAGCGTAGCAATTGCAGCGAATGGACAGAGAGTTACAGGATTTAGAATTGCATGCGATCCTACTATGGTTCCAGAACCGACAACGATATGTCTTATGAGTGCAGGGCTTATTGGTTTATTAAGAAAACGGAAATAATGAAAGATTGTTTAGGGGCGCAATTTCTGCGCCCCATTTTAAAGCAGTCTTTAGGAGCTAATTGTGAAATACAGAATTTTACAGGTAAAGAGTCATGGCTTGGAAAAAGCCGAGGGAAAACCGTTGGCGGGTTTTACACTGGTTGAACTTCTGGTTGTTATCTCGATCATCGCCATACTGCTTGCAGTATTGATGCCTGCTTTGAGCAAAGCACGTGAACAGGGGAAAGCAACTGTCTGCAAATCGAATTTAAAGCAGTTGGGACTGGGGTTTACTTTGTACGCAGAGGCTTATAATGGCGGATTGCCGCAGGCCGACGGCGGCTTCAAGGTTATATATCCTTATCTTTCAATAGACAAAAATGTGTACAATGCACTTAATGGCGGCAGCAAGTATTTTTGGTGCCCAAGTGTAAAAACAGAATATAATAATGTGTCATATGGCCTAAACTGGGTAAATGTTTTTGCGACTAAAACGGATAATGGTCAGAGTTGGGGTAACCCCGCATTGGAAATAAGCCGTAAACTGCCGAGGGTTCCGCGTACAACCTTTTTGATGGCTGATGCGGGTAGCGGCGATGGCAAGATATGTCCACCTACAAGGTGGATATTTGACTATGATGCAGACAAAGATGGGACAAAAGATTCCTGTGCAAATCTTGTCAGAGGATACGGGAAGATTGCGATATATAATTTTTTCGTTCCGAGACATAACAAAACGGGCAATGTATTACTTGCTGGAATGTCTGTAACGGCAGTACCCATTCGGGATTGGGCTACCAATAAGAACGGTGTATGGGGACGATCGGACAGACCTTAGTTGCGAGTTTTTTCAAATTTTTAAATAGGAGTTTTTATGTATAAAATAATAACGATTTGTTTTTTGGGGTTAATTCTTGGGAGTTTGAGTTACGGTGCAACTGCAAAAAAAGTGATTCAAATGGGATATGATGACCCAAATACCGCTTTATTTATAACGAATATAAATGAAATGAAGAGTCAGCCGTTTGATGGAACTGGTTTTTTTGCTGAACCATTGAACCCAACGACAAGGAATCAATTCAGTTGGCAGTGCTGGGGAACGACGATGTTTAGCCGTTCTGATTTGCAGCATTGCATCGACGAACTTAATGCAGTCAGCGATTATGGTAATTTTACGGAAAACTTCTTAAGAGTTACTGTCGCGGCAGATAAGGATGTTACATGGTTTGTAGACTGGTTCGATGATTTCAATTCCATCAAAGCCAATATGGCAACCGCAACGTGGATGATAAAGCAGGGTGGCGCTAAGGGTATGTTTTTCGATATCGAATCTTATTCCGGCCAGCTCTGGCAATATTCAGAACAAAAATATAAAACTACAAAAACTTTTGCGCAATACCAGGCACAGGTCAAGCAGCGCGGCCGTGAAGTAATGCAGGCAATGCAGGCTGAAGACCCAAATGTACTCATTTTCTTAGCAGCCGCTTATAGTTATGTTTGGGGTCCGAGCCAAATAAACGGTAATATATCAGAACTGCCCAACGTTCAATATGGTTTGCTTCCTGCATTCCTCGATGGTATGCTTGAAGTAGCCGGTACGGGCGTGAGATTTGTCGATGGTTATGAAGGCTCTTATAAATTTAAAACTCTGACAGAATTCCAAAACGCAAGAACTGCATTTACAACAGACTGTCTGCCGATTGTTGCTGATGATGCTAAATATGTGCAGAAGTATACATTAGGTTTTGGTTTGTGGATGGATGTCGATCATAGGATTGGGGGCTGGTATACAAGTCCTACCCAGCAGTATTTAAATTATTTCAATCCTGATGAATTTGAATCTGCTTTGAAATATGCGTTGAGTGTTGCTGATGAATATGTCTGGGTTTATTCAGAGACACTTTTCTGGTGGAATGTTCATGGTGGTAACAGGAATATACCATACACTTATCACGCAGCAGTTCGATTTGGCCGGTCGAATGAGTTTATGGAGTTTGTACCTGTCGAAGATATTGGCAATTCAGTGGATTCACGGCCTGTAACATTTATAGGACAAACATTCTTTTTTGGAAATGTGCCATATAAATATCAAATTGGAAAATATGAGGTGACTAACGCACAATATTGTGCTTTTTTAAACGCGGTTGCTGCAAGTGATCCTCATGAATTATATTATTATGATCCTTTATTTGAAATGAATCCCAACGGAGATTCGAGTTATCCCAACAGAGGCGGTATCGAGCGCAGCGGTTCTGATGGCAGTTATACCTATAGTACAATTCCAGGCAGGGCACATCTGCCAGTTAACTGGGTAAGCTGGCGTTCGGCTGCGAGATTTGCCAACTGGATGCACAATGGAAGGCTCAATGATGCCAGCACCACCGAATATGGGGCTTATGATGCAAGTACTTTCAATGAAGTAAATCCTAATCCCAACGGTTGGGGCAAAACTGATCAGTTGACACATTTTCCAAATGCCAAGTATTGGATACCTAAAACGAATGAATGGTATAAGGCGGCATTTTATAAAAGCGGCGGCACCAATGCCGGCTACTGGACATATCCAACACAGAGCGACACTGCTCCTGCACCGGGACCATTTGACATTGATTTTAATCGTGCAAATCATACGGCTGACAATTTCGATTTTGGTGAAGGTGTGGACCATGGCGATATGGTTTCAGTGGGTTTTTACACTGCTTCACCAGGCGCTTATGGAACATTTGATATGGGTGGAAATGTTTTTGAACTAATGGAGGAATGGGCTCCTGCGGGTTATGAAAACAATTTGCGCAGAAGGCATGGAGGCGCATGGTGTCATGATTATTCATATTTGATGTATAATACTTTGAGTTATGATTATTGGGGACCGTATTTGGATACAGGATTCAGGCTGGCATTCAGCGGCCCGCAATGTGTAGAGCCAATTGTAGGCGATATATATCCTGACTGTAAGATTGATTTTATGGACATGGCAAAGATGGTTGAAAGTTGGCTCGAATGCAGTCGAGTTCCGCAAAGCGAATGTTATTAATAACACTGAAATAAAGGTAGTCGATATATAAACAGATATAATAGGAGTAACAATGAAAAAGCAATTAATAGCTTTATGTTCTGTATCTTTTATCGCATTGTTTTGTGCTGGAAGTTTAAAAGCTGATTTCATGGATTTTGTTGTAGTTGGAGATCCATGCAATGCATCGGATACACGTTTAGTTCGTAATACACTGTGGGGCAATGTAAACTATTTGTACAAAATTGGAAAATACGAAGTTACAAATAATCAGTACGTAGCCTTTTTGTGTGCGGTTGCTTCAAAAGACGATCCTCATAGCTTATATAATACAAATATGGCCAATCCCGTATATCCAACCAGAGGAGGAATAGTTAGAGGCGGTTCTCCAGGAGCATATATATACGGACTTAATGGCGGATATGGTGATAAACCAGTTAACTGGGTCAGTTGGCGTTCAGCAGCGAGATTTGCCAATTGGATGCATAATGGAATGCTAAACGACTCAAATACCACTGAATATGGCGTTTATTCGAATATTGATTCAGAACCGACGACTGTAACTCATAATGCAGACGCAAAATTCTGGATTACAACAGCAAATGAATGGTATAAAGCGGCATTTTACAAAGGCGGCGCCAACGCAGGCTATTGGACATACACAACCCAAAGTAATTCAGCGCCTGTCGGCGGACCGTTACCTACAGACCCTGATAACAAAAAAGTTAATTATCAAGCTAACGGTTTTGATTGGGGAGACGGTGTAGGTTATGGCAAGACGACATTTGTTGGAACATATTACGAATCACCAGGGCCGTATGGTACTTTTGACCAGGGCGGCAATCTCTATGAATGGAATGAAGGCAGAGTTCCAACTTTTCCTGCAACCTATCGTATACGAAATGGCGGTTCTTTTCTTAAAGATGCTGCAAGTGATGTTTCGTATGCCTCAATGCATTATGCGATTGCAACAGCCACAAACAATGAGACTGGTTTTAGACTCTCGACCATTTTTACTGGTTGCTTGACAGCATTCCCAGGTGATCTGAATGGCGATTGCAAAGTTGACTTTACGGATTTTGCGTTGTTAGCATCTCATTGGGCCGAGTGCAATTTGGACCCTGCAGAAGCATGCAATTAATCTGATGCAATAAGTTCACGTGTGTTGCAGGCCATAAGGAAATGGCTGACGGTTGAAAATCTTTGATTTCTATGTACAATCCCTATAAAACTATTTAAGGGATTTTGGGAGCTAAAAATGTCTTTAGTGAAGGTTGTTCTCCTTGGTGCAGGCAGCAGGGGTAATGTCTATTCCAACTATATACAGCAGCATTCCGGCGATGTAGAACTTGTCGGTCTTGCAGAGCCAAGAGAATATTATAGAAATCAATTTGCCCAAAAGCATAAAATTCCTAAAGAAAATGTATTCGAAGATTGGCAGGGGCTGGCGTCAAAAGATAAATTCGCGGATGCCGTCATTATAGCTTTGCAGGATTCGATACATGTTGAGCCGGCAGTTGCGTTTGCCAAAAAAGGCTATCATATTCTGCTTGAAAAACCGATGGCGACTACAGAGCAGGGATGCAGGCAAATTGTTGATGCCGTTAAGAAAGCAAATATCATTTTTGGTGTGTGTCATGTATTGAGATATACGCCTTATAGTCAGAAACTTAAAAATATTCTTGATAGCGGCAGAATCGGCGAAATAGTAAGTATTCAGCATCTTGAGCCGGTGGGTTATTGGCATCAGGCGCATTCTTTTGTGCGCGGAAACTGGCGTAATGAATCGCAGTCAACGTTTATGCTCATGGCCAAATCATGCCACGACCTTGACTGGATAAGATTTATGTCGGGTTCGAAGTGCGTAAAAGTTTCTTCTTTCGGCAATCTCAAGTATTTTACAAAAGCAAATAAACCGAAAGGCGCTTCGGACCGCTGTCTGGATTGCATACATGAACCAAATTGTCCGTATTCGGCCAAGAAAATCTACATGAGCTTCGCGAACAAAGGGCATTTCTGCTGGCCGGTGGATACAATAACAAATGATTTAACCGTAGAAGGCGTGCTCAACGCCATCAAAACCGGTCCTTACGGCAGATGTGTTTATTCATGCGATAATGATGTGGTTGACCATCAGGTAGTAAATATGCTTTTTGAAGACGGGAAAACAGCGACATTTACAATGACCGCTTTTACCGAATTGACCAACAGAAGAACCAGAATCTTTGGAACAAAAGGCGCGATTGATGGTGACGGGACGAAAATTAAAATATACGATTTTCTCACCGACAAAAAAGAAGAAATAGATACAACGCCGGCAGACAGTTCGATTTATGTCGGACATGGCGGCGGCGATGAAGGCCTGATGAATAATTTCATATCCGCACTTGCCGGAAACGACCGCAGTAAAATATTGACCGGACCTGATGAAACACTTGAGTCGCATTTGATGGTTTTTGCGGCCGAAAGATCCCGGCGAAATGGAAATATAGTTTCAGTGGAAAATTGAAGAATATGAAAGACGTATTTCACGAAGTTGATTTTTGCGTTGTTGGCGGAGGATTGGCTGGTTTATGCGCAGCTGTTTCTGCCGCCCGGCATGGCGTAAAGGCGGCTTTGATTCATGACAGGCCTGTTCCGGGTGGCAACGCTTCAAGCGAAATCAGAATGTGGCCGGCCGGCGCCCGTGGAGAAAATAATAGAGAGACAGGTATAATTGAAGAAATCATTCTGGAAAATTACTATTTAAATCCGTTATCAAATTACAGTATCTGGGACAGCGTTCTTTACGGCAAAACAAGGTATCAGGACGGCATTATATTGCTTTGCAACTGCTCTTGTGTTGGTCTTGAAATGCGGGACAATCAGATTGCATCCGTAAAGGCGTGGCAGCTTACCACTGAAACACGGCATACAGTTAAAGCCAAAATTTTCGCCGATTGTTCGGGCGACAGTATTTTAGCGCCCATGTCTGGAGCGGAATTTAGTATCGGCAGGGAATCTTCAAAAGAATTTAATGAAGATATTGAGCCTTCCGCTGCGGATAAAAATACGATGGGACTAAGTTGTCTGATTCAGGCGAGGGAAACGTCTTCATATCAAAAATTCATACCGCCGAAATGGGCTTACAAATACGCGAAAGATGAAGATTTGCCCAACCGCCCGCATAGAATCGATGAGACTAATTATTGGTGGATTGAAGTCGGCGGCGTAAACGACAGCATTCACGATACAGAGCAAATAAAAGATGATCTTGTGAAAATCGCGTTTGGCGTTTGGGATCATATAAAAAATCATGGCGACCATAACGCAGATAACTGGGCTTTGGACTGGGTTGGTTTTCTGCCAGGCAAACGTGAAAGCAGGCGTTATGTCGGCGACTATATTCTTACGCAAAATGATATTCGTGCGGAAGGGAAGTTCGATGATATAGTGGCTTATGGCGGCTGGCCGATGGACGACCATGACCCAAAAGGATTCAAACAGCCGGGTAATCCAACGATTTTTCATCCTGCTCCTTCTCCTTATGGGATTCCGTACAGGTGTCTTTATTCGCGCAATATTGAAAATCTTATGTTCGCGGGACGAAATATAAGCGTTACTCATGCTGCTTTAAGTTCAACTCGTGTAATGCGGACATGCTCCATTATCGGTCAGGCAGTTGGAACAGCGGTATCTATCGCTCTGCGAAAACAAACAACACCAAGAGGCGTTTACAATAAGCATATAAAAGAATTGCAGCAAATACTCATGGAAGACGATTGCTATATTCCATGGCATACTCGGCCTGTTCCGGAATTATCACGACAGGCTGAATTGACAGCATCACAAGGCGATCCTGAACCATTAAGAAATGGAATTGATCGGCCTGCGGGTAATAATGATAATGGATGGATGGGAAAGTTAGATTCATGGATTCAATATTCTTTCAAAGAGCCGAAAAATATAAAACAGGTTTGCCTGATATTCGATAGCGACCTTAATCGCAATAACATGGCGTTGAGATGCTGCTATCCGCTCGACATAGAGCCGTATGGCGTGCCTAAAACCATTATCAAGAAATTTAAAATTGAAACTCAAACAGAAACCGGCAAATGGGAAACTGTATTTAGCGAGGATAATAATTATCAAAGATTTGTACGCGTCTCGATTTCTGTTTGCACAAAAGCGGTCAGATTTATACCACAGGCAACATGGGGTTCGGAAAATGCGCATTTATTTGCGTTTGATGTTAGATAAATTTTGAAAGGAATTAAAGTCATGAATAAAACAATTATCACTATGGTCGTTATTTTTTGCGTATCTTTCTCGGCAGCTCATGCGGGCAAAAAATTAATTTATGTTGGTATCGATAAACCGGATGTAAATTCGCTGCCTCAAATCGTAGACCAGATGGAACAGACGCCTTTTGACGGCTGGACATTTGGTATTACATCAAAAAATCCTCATTTATCGTTGTTGGACGGCAGGCCGCGTAAATTTGACTTTACATGGGGAAGCTGGAGTAATCGCGTTTTCACACAAGACGAAATACAAAGTTCCATCGACAGTTTCAAAAATACAAAATTCAAGAAATTAACAGATAATTTTGTTTACCTCTGTGTTACGCCCGGCAATATCGATTGGTTTGATTCGTTTGATGCTATTTTAAACAATGTCGGCCTGGCTGCGTTAATCGCGAAAGAAGGCGGTATTAAAGGCGTTTTCTTCGACCCTGAAGAATATGAAACGCCGTTATGGAACTATCAAAAACAAAAAGATGTAAAAACGAAAAGTTTCGACGAATATGCCGCACAGGTTAAAAAACGCGGCGCCGAAGTAATGCAGGCTTTTCAGAAAGTATATCCGGATATTACAGTCATGCTGGCTTTCGGACACTCGGCAAATTATTGGTATGAAGCCACAGATAATAAAGGCAATAATTTTTCCAAATGCAGCGGCGATCCGAATAAATTGCATTATGCTGATTATGGTTTGCTTTCTCCCTTCTTAAATGGAATGGTGGAAGCCGCAGGACCAAAAGTGAAAATTGTTGATGGTTGGGAAAACGCCTATTTCTTTTTGCGAGCCAAAGAATTTGCACAGGGGCGAGCAATTGTTGATGAAAAAGTTTTGCCGTTTGTTTCAGATAAAGAAAAATATTCAAAAGTTTACCAATGCGGTTTTGGCGTCTGGCTTGACGCCAACTGGCTTGATGGGAAAAATCGAGACGATTATCCCGCTGACGGCAGAAAAGAATACCCTGGCTGGGGCAACACTGATTTTACACGAAACTATTTCCAGCCCGAAGAAATTGAAATGTCTTTGAAAAACGCGTTTAAATATTCAGACGAATATGTCTGGCTGTATGTCGAACGCCTGTTTTACTATGGCAGTATAAAAAATGTGCCGGATGCGTATATTGATGCAATCCGCAGAGCCAAAGAAAGCATTAAAAATTAGCTTCAATTTTGAAAAATAATATGGATTCTAATGTGATAAATATAGAAAACAGCCGTCAGCTTTTTATAGATGATTATCTGATTGAAAAAAGCAGTGGAGTAAGTTTCGGCATAAACCCGCCGATTAAGACTTATGAAAAATGTGTCATTGCTGAAAAACCATGGGAAGATGTCATGGTCGGTCCATACGGCACCGTTATGGATGACAGCGGCGATTACAGGATGTGGTACGAATCATACTCAAAGGCCGAAGATGGCAAAGCATTGGGATTTTTGTGTTATGCGCAGTCAAAAGATGGAAAAAACTGGGAAAAACCTAAAATAGGAAAAATCCCTTTTAACGATTCAGTTGAAAATAACATCGTATTTCCTCATCCAGGTAAATTGTATCATGGCGGAACCGTTTTTAAAGATCTGACCGCTGATGACGCTCATAGATACAAACTTGTTTATGCGATTGGCGGAGACGGCCTTTTCGGAGCGTACTCACCAGACGGAATTAATTGGTCAACTTATGACACTCATCTGTTAAAGCATCAATGTGATACTCAAAATGTATGTTTTTGGGACAGTCGCATAAAAAAATACGTCGCTTATGTTCGGCACAATGTTCCGATTCGTAACCCCAATGTAATCAGAACAGTTGGAAGAAGCGAAACATCTGATTTCATGAATTGGCCTGTGGTTGAAACGGTACTTACGTTTGACAAAGATGACCCGTCAGATATGGATATGTATAATTCGGCAGCAGTTAAATATGCTCGCGCAGACGATGTTTATATTATCATCACAAGCTGCTATCATCATAACGAGGATGTTCTTATTCCCCAACTTGCTGTCAGCAGAGATGGAATCGCCTGGAAGCGAATTGAGAGAAAGCCGTTTATTGAACTTGGTAAAGATAACGCATTCGACAGGGCAATGATACATACCTGCGTTGGTCAAATAATTAAAGATAATGAAATATGGATTTATTATCGAGGTATTGAAATGAAGCATAATCAGCCTTATGCTTTGACAGAATTTGGTGGTACTATAAGCAGAGCGATTTTAAGAATTGATGGTTTTGTTTCAGCCAATGCCGGTTTGCAGGAGGGTTCAATTTTGACAAAGCAATTGAAATTTTCCGGCAGCCGTATGGAAATTAATTGTCAAACAGAACAGGATGGTTTCCTGAAAATAAAAATAGAATCCGGCAGGCAATGTGTCGAATCTGAAGTTTTGACAGGCAATATGATTGATAAAAACATAAATTTAGACGCAAAGAAATTGAGTGCACTTAGCGATACTCCTGTAAAAATTACATTTAAAATGAAAAATGCAAAGCTATATTCATTTTGTTTTAAGAGTTAAAAGATGGCAAGTGAAAATATAATAACAAATTCAATCGGAATGAAACTGGTTTTAATCAGGGCGGGAGATTTTTTGATGGGTTCTCCTGAAACAGAAATTGACCGCGACTCCGATGAAGAACCGGTTCATCCTGTTAGATTAAGCAATTATTATATGTCAGAATGTTTGGTTACTCAAAAACAGTTTGAAAGTGTTTTGGGTCATAACTACAGTATTTTCAAAAATCCGGCTAATCCTGTGGAAATGGTTACAAAAACTGAAGCCGATACTTTCTGCAGGAAGTTATCAGAAATGGAAGGAAGAAATTATTCGTTACCAAGTGAAGCACAATGGGAATATGCGTGCCGTGCTGGTTCGTATTTCTCATATAGTTATGGTAATGATGTTGAACAGCTTAAAGATTTTGCCTGGTTTAAGCAAAACTCCGATAACCATACTCATCCGGTCGGCACCAAAAAAAACAATTCATTCGGACTGTACGATATGCATGGAAATGTTTGGGAATGGTGCTTGGATAAATGGCAGGAAGCCGGCTATGATCCCGAAGACAAGATAGATCCAATTTGTACAAAAGGGTATATCTTTGTCATACGCGGCGGTTCTTATTTGAATGAACCTCAAGCACTGCGATGCGCAAAACGGTTTGGATATAATAATCAACGAAATTCAACCGTTGGATTTAGAGTTATTTTAAAAAGATAAGGAAATAATTAAATGGATAAGAACAGAATAAATGAGCTGATTTCAATTTATCGTGATGGCTTATTGAATGATACTCTTGCCTTTTGGCAAAAACATTCGCCGGACAAAAAATACGGAGGCTTTCTGACATTTCTCGATGCTGACGGCACAATCGTCGGGTCGGATAAACAGGTTTGGGCACAAGGGCGAATAAGCTGGGTTTTCAGCAAGCTCTATAACACAGTTGAAAAACGCAAAGAATGGCTCGACCTGGCAAAACACGGGATTGATTTTATTCTTAAATGTACTTTCGATACCGACGGCCGCATGTTTTACAGCGTAACAAGAGAAGGCAAGCCGCTAAGGAAAAGAAGGTATGTATTTTCAGAATGTTTTGCTGTAATTGCATTTGCTGAATATGCCAAAACCACAGGCAGCAGCGAATTCAAAAAACGCGCTGATGATTTGTATAAATTGATTCTTCGTTACAGCAGCACTCCCGGTCTTCTCGAACCCAAACTTATCCCGCAGACAAGGCAGCTTAAATCGCACGCGATGCCGATGATACTTCTCTCAATAACGCAGGTGCTTCGGCAGGTAAACGATGACCCGATTTACAAAAAAGTTGTTGATGACGCTTTGTATGAGATTGAACATCATTTTATGAAACCAGAATTTAAGGCTCTGCTGGAAAGTGTTGGTCCCAATGGAGAATTTATTGATGAGCCGATGGGCAGAACTGTAAATCCGGGCCATGCGATTGAAACGGCGTGGTTCATTATGGAAGAGGCAAGGGCACGCAAGGATAAAAAACTGGTTGATCTTGCCTGCAAAATCCTCGATTGGTCGCTTGATATCGGCTGGGATAACAAATACGGCGGGATTTTTTATTTCAGAGATGTTAAAGGTTTTCCGTGTGAGCAGTACGAGCACGATATGAAACTCTGGTGGCCGCATAATGAAGCTATTTACGCGACACTGCTGGCCTATCATTTAACCGGCGACGAAAAATACGCACAGTGGCACAAAAAAGTACACGACTGGGCTTATGCTCATTTCCCGGATAAAAAACATGGCGGCTGGTTCGGTTATCTCCATAGAGATGGCTCGGTTTCATCCACAACCAAAGGCAATATGTGGCAGGGGCCTTTCCATCTTTCACGAATGCAGTTGTACTGCTGGAAACTTCTTGAAGAAATGGCTAAATCAGCAAAATAATTTAATATAATAATGCAAAATAAAATAAATAATATTATTGATTTAACTTCAAAAGAACTTGTCTTACAGGCGATCAATCACCATGAGCCTAAATGTATCCCTTTTACGCTTTATATCGCAAAGCCGCTTTATAATAAGCTTACACAAATGTGGGGCCCAAGGCAGCATTGGCCATGTCCTGCAGATGATACCATAAGAATTCTCTGGCCTGTTGAATCTATTGATATTTCGCCGGAACTATTCCGAGACAGGTTTGACTGTGAATGGAAAAGAGAACACGGCGGATATACCTTCATCAATCCGCCTCTCAAACAGCCGGATGCACGCAAAATACCCATTATAGACTTAGTACCAAAATGTGATATAGATTTAATAATTGAGACAAGGAGACAAAATCCTGGCTGTTTTATTTACTATCAGTTTACAGGCACTCTTGGCGAAAGGCTTTGGTGTCTTCGCGGCCTGGAACAAACCTTGACGGATTACCTCCTGGAACCAAAATTCGTTCATGAGGCGTTGGATATCCTCATGGAAATGCATATTAAGGCATTGGATAAAATATTAGCATTGCCGATTGATGGAGTAACTTTTGGTGACGATTATGGTTCACAAAGGAGCCTGATGATCAGCAGGCAGATTTTTTTAGATTTTTTCAAACCAAGACTTGCGAAGTTGTATGAAAAAGTCAGATTTGCCGGCAAAGTTGTTATGCATCACAGTTGTGGTGATAATACCGAGATAATGCCGGACCTTATTGACATAGGATTACAGGTTTTTCATCCTCTTCAGCCTGAAGCAATGGATATTAGCCGCTGTAAAAATGAATTTGGCAAATATTTGACTTTTCGCGGAGGTATTGGAACGCAGGGCAATATTGTTTTTGGTACACCTATGCAAGCACGCCAGGAAATTAGTAATGCAGTTAAAATCCTAAGCAAAGGAGGCGGCTATCTTTTGGAAACCGCTAAACCTTTGCCGGAAGAAACTCCTGTCGAAAATGTTTATGCAGTAATTGATGAAATGATAAAAGTTATGAATTATCAATTTATAGAATGAGTATGTGTCAGTTTTTTTCTGGAGTAAATCAGAATGCATAATGAAATAGCAAAAATGTTTGATTTGTCTGGCAAGGTCGCTCTGGTCGTCGGCGGGGCGAAAAATTTCGGCCTCGAGATATCATCGGTTTTATGTGCAGCAGGTTGCGCAGTCGCGTTAACCTCGCGCAGTTTGTCCGACGCAAAGCAAACCGCTAAAAAACTGCAGGATAAATATAAGACGGAAACATTGCCTCTTGAACTTGACCAGACTGATTTTGAAAAAGTGAGTGCCGTCGTTAAAAAAGCATCCCAATGGAAAAAACGTATTGATATTCTTGTCAATAACGCCGGCGGTGGTTCAGGAAACGGAATATGCAAGCTGTTCGACAGGAGTCCTGAAGATATAAAAAAAATGATTGATGTAAATTTAACCGGAGTCATTTACTGCTGCCGTGAAGTCGGGAAAATTATGGCTCAGCAGAAACATGGAAAAATTATAAGTATTTCTTCAATGGCGGCATTAGTAGGCAGAGATAGAAGAATGTATGAACGTAACAATCTGGCAGGTCAGCCTGTCGATTATGCTGCTGCAAAGGCAGGTATTATTGGATTGACAATAGATCTTGCAGGCTATCTTTCTCCAATGGGGATAAATGTTAATTGTATATCTCCGGGCGGTTTTGAAAGAACCGGTATGAAGAAAGGGTTTGTCAAGGATTATAGTGACCGAACTCCATTTGGACGAATGGGAAAAGATGGAATTGATTTAAAAGGTGCGATATTGTTTCTTGCATCGTCTGCTTCCGATTACGTTACCGGTCATAATCTTGTCGTGGATGGCGGTTTTTCTATATGGAAATAATTATGTTAAGCAATAGATATAAGGGAGTTTAGTTTGAGTAATCACGTTGATCATGATTTGATTGAAAATATGCCGCATTTGAAGCCCTATTATGACGATAAGGCGCTCTTTTATAGAAACATCTTTTTCATAATGGTAAGTAATGCTCTTTTTACTTTCGGTTTCGGTGCTACGATGAGTATGATGGCTATGCATATGGCCAATGTAAAATTAAGTGCCTCGCAAATATCCAGCATATTCGCAATAACCGGCTGGATTGCAATACCAACAATTCTTTATGTTTCAAGTTTGACGGATAAGTGTCAGTGGAAATGGGGACGACGGCTTCCATTTATTGCAATGGCTATTCCTGTGCTTGTTACTGCTTTATTTCTTTTCCCCTATTCGAATACTTTCTTAACCTGCTTGGTGCTGTATGTTGCTTTCAGTCTCGCTGCTCAAACCAGGTCAGCGACATATCCGTTTCTAAACAACGATATTTCCAAAAAAAAATATTGGGGACGTATCACTGGCATAAATGATTTGTTCATAGGCAGCGTTGGCGGCTGGATGAGTATTATTGTTTTGCTTTCATTGGTAAGTTCTCGTGGGGAAAAAACAGCTTTTACGTTAAGTGCATTGGCTATTGTAATAGCGACTGTCTGCCTTCTTATCTTCATAAAAGAACCGCCGATAAGAACAGATGATAAGCCAAATTATAATCCCATTTCAGTTATATGGGGAACCTTGAAGTTTGGTTTCACGGAAAAGAAGAATATACCAATATTTCTTGCTTATACTTTAACTATGCAGGTGGGAATTCCTGGAACATTCATTGCACTGCAGGCCAAAGTCAATTTAAAGATGACCGAAGGGGATATTGGCACACAAATTTTACAATACGGATTAATCGCAATGATCGCAATGTCTTTTTTTATTGGCTGGTCTGTCGATAAGCTCGGAACACGCAAATCTCTCTTTATCGCATATATCGGCGCAGTTTTTGCCGCAGTCTTGGGAATAAATCCTGTTTTTTCAGCTGATAAATTATCCGTTTGGCTCAATATGCAAATTTCGCCTGTATATCTGATGGCAGGAGCTTATATAATAGGATTGGTTTCTTACAGCCTCATAGGCACGGCTGCGAGCATTTTTATTATGTCCTGTGTCAAGCGTGAACAATTTTCAAGGTTCTGTGCGTGTAGCGGTTCGGTAAATTTATTCACTCAATCATTTGTCACTCTTATAATAGGCCTTTTTGTTACACATCTTTTTGGCGGGAATTATGGTTTTTCTTTTTTAGCATCGATAATATTAGGGTTTGCAGGAATCATTTTATTTATAGTAGTTGATAAGAGAAGAGTAAAATCAAGCATTGCAATGAATAATGAAATTTTAGTTTCTAATAAGGAATTAGTTAATGGATAAACAGCAACGTATCGTAATTGTAGGAATGGGTTCGATTGGCAGAAGACATGCAAAATTGCTTAAAGAACATAAAAATGTTATAGTGGAAATAGTGGAGCCAAATCCTGAAGTTGTAACAGCGGCAAAAGAAAAGCTTGGGAAATTGTATTTACATAAAAATTTTGATGAGATGCTTAAAACAAAGCCTGAAATTGTTATAATAGCTACACCTCATCGCTTACATGCATCTCAAGCAATTCAGGCTCTTCGTGCTGGTTGCCATGTTTTTTGTGAAAAACCGATGAGCGACAATCTGGCTGATGCGATAAAGATAAATGAGGTTGCCCAGTCCACAGAGATGGTTTTAAATATAGGTTTTCAGCTTCATTTCCACCCCGGCTTGGTTATGCTAAAGAAAATTATTGGACAGAAAATTTTGGGTACAATTTTGCATGCTCATGCCAAAGTAGGCACATATATTACTCTTGTAAATTCAGTTTCGAGTTATCAAACTTCTCAAGAAGGAGCATTATTTTACGATTATACCCATCAATCCGACATCCTGTTTTGGCTACTTGAAAAAAAACCTAATGCAGTTTATGCGTTGGCATTACAGAGCGGCAATCTTGAATTTTCATCAAATCCGAATTTAGCCATTATTAATTGTGAGTATAATTCCAATTTATTTTCTACGATCCATTTGAATTATATTCAGATGCCGGAAAGGCATGAGTATGAGATAATTGGCGATAAAGGATGGGCTGTACTTGATGCTAATATGGGGATTTTGAGAACTGGAATGCGAGAAAATTCATCAATGCAGACAGAATCATTTAGCATAGATAGAGATGATATGTATAGAGGTGAGCATAAGGCATTTTTTCAGGCAATCGAAAAGAAATCGCTTCCTGAAAGTCCGGCCAAAGATGGCTTGATATCTATTGCTATATGTGATGCTGCGATGAAATCATGGAAAACAAAGAGCAGGGTCTTAGTTGATTTATGATGTTAAGAAATATAAATTAAAATTGGCAAAAGATTGTTTTTTAGAAGAAGGAGACCTCTGAAAAACTAAAATTTGAAAGATTGAGATTGCCGCGGTCGTCCAAAGGACTCTCTCGCAATGACAAAAAACGCACATTCTATCATTGCGAGGAGTTCTGATGGAATCTGAACGATAAAGCAATCTCGGTTTTTCAGAGGTCTCGAAGGTGATCATAATTGCTAAGTGACAGAAATATATTGATGGGAGAATATTTTAAGAGAAAGGTAAGTGAAATTTCTCCGAAGTACAGGTTCAAAGGGAAAACTCAGCAAGATTTTAAGTTATGGAAAACAAAGCTTCTCGATGAACTCAAAAAAAAGCTGGGGCCTATGCCGCAGCCTGTTGGTCTCAATCCAGAAATCATTCATGAAGTTAAAGCTGATGGTCTACTTAAAAGGCGTATATTAATTGACCTTGAAAAAAATATGTCAGCTGTGATATTGTTATATGTTCCACAAAACGCATTTCAAAAACCTGCTCCCGCCATTTTGTGCTGTCATGGTCATGGCAATTATGGAAAAGATTCCGTGATGGGGATAAGAAATCCTTTTTGCCCTCAACGTGAAGGAGAAATTAAGCAATTTAACTATGACTATGGTTTGCAAATGGCTAAACATGGGTTTGTTACGATCGCAATTGATTGGAGAGGATTTGGTGAAAGAAGCGAAGGAGATACATTTGATGGCAGGGATGAATGTAATGTAAATTATTTGAAGTGTGCACTTACTGGTTATAACCTATTAGCAATGGATATATTTGATGGAATAAGATGCATTGATTACCTCTGTTCACTCGATTTTATCGATCTAAAGAACATTGGCTGCATGGGGCTAAGTTTTGGCGGCACAATGACAACATGGATAACATTGCTGGATGAACGTATTAAAGCCGCGGATATAATCTGTTATAGTGCCAGATTCTCTGAATTTGCTTTAAAAACCAATAAGTTTTGCGGTTCACAAATGTTTTTCGGGTTATATGAGCTTTGCGATGTTCCTGATCTGCATGGACTTATTGCGCCAAGACCTTTGCTATCGGAAGTTGGAATAAATGATTTATGTTTTCTCTCTGATGAAGCATCAAGTTGTTGTGATGAAGTGAAGAAAATTTATGCTGTGGCAGGTGTTTCTGATAAATATGAAGTTGACTTATTTCAAGGTGGCCATCAATTTGCGGGCAATAAAGCATTTAATTTTTTTGAAGACAATTTGAATTTTCGGAAAAGGAAATATCTATGAACTTTTACAAAAAAAACAAAGCATTTTTGGCAGTTTTATTTTTGTTGTGTCTCTGGCCGCTGCAGCTTCTTACAGCAGCCGAAGTTATTATTGCCCAGCCGTTGAACGTTATAGACCGTTGCGGTAGGGGAGCTCTTGTTGATGCCGGCGGTACAAAGGTTTTGCTTCTGGCGGGCAGCCCTTATGAAATGGGCTATCAGCATGGAAAACTTTTAAAAAATTCTGTCAGCGAACTTGTTAAACGTGTGCATCTGATAGTTAGAACTGCCGAAATGGCAAATGCAGAAGGATTTACCAGTGGCACTTTTGAGATGGTTCTTGGAAAAACGCAAAAATTCATAGATCAGCGTTTTATTGATGAAATGCAGGGATTGGCTGACGGCGCCGAACTTAACCCAGTGGACGTGCAGCTTGCAAACATATTTCCAGAAATGTTCCACTGCAGCGGTTTTGCGCTGTTTGGCAAGACAACAACGGATGGGCAATTGCTTCACGGCAGAATCCTCGATTATATGACCGAGGTTGGTCTTCAGGAACAGGCTGTTGTTATTGTCGCAAAACCGGACAATTTTAACTCATTTGTGAATGTCGGATATGCCGGGCTTATCGGCTCGGTAACGGGAATGAACGATAAGCAAATCGCAATTGGTGAAATGGGAGGCGACGGATACGGAAGTTGGGACGGTCTGCCTATGACCTTTCTGATGCGCAAGGCTCTCGAAGAAGCCGACAGTCTTTCGCAAGCAGTTAAAATCTTTCGCGACACCCCTCGTACCTGCGAGTATTATTATGTAATTTCGGACGCTAAAATTCCCGATGCAAGAGGCTTAGCATGTACAAGCAACAAATTTGATGTGCTTGAGCCGAATCATTCATATCCTCGATTGCCGCATGCCGTAAATGATGCCGTACTTATGAGCGCAGGCGACAGATATGAATGCCTGGCGGAGATGGTCAAACAGCAATCCGGCAAAATCGATATTGCAGCCGCGCTTGATTTGATGAATCGGCCAGTGGCGATGAAAAGCTGTCTTCACCGTGTTTTGTTTGCCCCGCAGCAAAAAGCCTTCTGGGTAGCCAACGCTTCTGTTGATATTAATGAACCGAATTATGCCGCTTGTTTTCAGCCGTACTACAAATATGACTTTGCCGGACTGTTAAGTATGATAAGCGAACCGAACGCATCGGATTCGCAGATTCCCGCACAAAAAAAAGAAAAATCCGCCCCATTAAATCCACCGCAGACTCAGACCGGAGAGAAAACTCGTGCGGTACAAATATATAAAACTCATTAAAATTATGCTAACACTATACTGTTTAATTCTTGAAAAATCAAGCATTTATGATTTTGCTAATGGAAAATACAACGAATCAAACAACTGCCAACAGATGGCTAAATGTACCAATCATCGCAACGATCACTCGGCTATTGTGCCGGAATTGACTCTTCAGAATGAATATCTTCGGCAAAAGCTTACCAATGCAATCTATAAATCCTGTTTCATAGTCCAAAAATAATAAAAGATTAGATTTTAAGTCTGTTTGTTTAAAATGGTTATGGCAAATTAATTTTGTATCATATGGGTGCTTGACCAGAAGTTATAATGTTGGATTAATGAATTTTTGTCTATAAGCCAATGGCGAAAGGCCGGTTTCTTCTTTGAAATATCTGCCGGTATGTGTGATGTCCTTGAAGCCCATTGCAAGGCCGATTTGCGCGATTGTCAGGTTCGTTTCCAGCAGCATCGAGATAATTTTGTTTACCCTTATATGTCTGATTACGTCATAAACGGATTTGTTCAGCAATTTACGGAACTTTCTTTCCAGCCTTCTTCTCGATATCATTACCGCTTCAGCGATATCATCAACAGAGATGTCCATATTAGAATGTTTTTGTATGTAGTTGATGGCGTCAGAAAGAGACTGGTCTTCTATGGCGATAATGTCGGTTGATTGCCGCGTTACAATATGAGTCGGCCTGGCAATAATTCCTGTATTTATTCTTTTTTTTGTTCGCATCATTTTTGCCAAAAGCTCCGCGGCTTCATAGCCGGCCTTTTCTGTGCCCAGTGCGACGCTTGAAAGCGGCGGATACGTCAAAGAGCAGACGAATTTGTCATTGTCAACGCCAAGGATTGAAATATCGTCGGGGATACGCAGTTTTGCAAGTTTGCACGCGGTAATCAAATGCTGGCCGCGGTCATCGTTACAGGCAAGAACTGCTGTTGATGCGGGCAAAGTTTTGAGCCATTTGGCGATATCCTGCTGCTCAAGCTGCCACGATTTTCTCAATGTGCCCTTGAGATTTTTATACAGATAGACTTTGTAACCTTTATTTTTGAGAAATGATTTAAAGCTTTTTCCTCTTTCTCTCGACCAGTGAAATTCGTCGAATCCGCAGAACGCGAAATTTCTAAAACCTTTATTAAGAAAATATTCAGCGGCGAGTTTTCCAATCGCTTCAGTGTCGCCGAAAATTTGAGGCATACCCGGAACAATTTCCCTGTAACCAATCAGAATCGTCGGTACTAACGGCGGCAATTTTTTTCTCGCCCACACAGTGTTCGGAATTTTTGCGATAATGCCATCGGCCAATTCAGGTGAAAGCTGCGGCAGTGTTCCTTCGTGTTTACCAGGCTCACGATAAAAAACCCATGGGCCGTTTGTATTGGAATATTGCGCAATCCCACGCAGCAATCCCTGAACATATTCGCCTATCGGCTCTATCATTAGGATTATTTTTGGAAGCTTTTTCATAAAAGCAGTTTAACACATCTTGTTTGGAATGTCCAAAAAAACATCTAAAATTGAATAATATCGACAAGGCTTTTTGTGTGATATTGTTTGTTTAACTGTTTTACATATAATGATTTATGCTTATGTTTAATCGTTTTTATGGTTGTCGTAAATTGGCTAAAAAAATCCGTATATTGGCTTTGATATAAAAATGTGTTTTCTTTAATATATAATAATGGATGCTGTACAAAAAGTGCACTTAACAAGGCAGCAAAAACGTAATGAATTTAATTGAAAAATTGGTTTTTGTAAGGAGGAATACAATGTTGAAAAAATTTAGTACAGTGTTGTTGGTTATTGTTTGTGTTGTTAATGTTTCTTTTGGCGGATGGGTTTTTTGGACAAATAACGAAGGTGCAGGAGACGGGCTGTGGGAAACGACAACAAACTGGACAGGTTATCCGACCAGCGGCGATGATGCAGTTATTTATGGTGATACTTCTGGCGGTCCTACTATTAACACTGGCGTAACCGGATATGCAAGTTGGCTGCACTTGTGCGATACATCTTCAACAGGGTCAAAAGTTACTGTCAATGGCGGTACACTTGCTGTTTCAGACCATTTATTAGTTGGTGAAGAATGGGGAACAGACCAAAAGGGAACACTGCAGGTTGATGCCGGTATGGTAAACACAACTTTGCTGCTTTGCGGCGGCGGAAGATGGGGCAATGGCGGTAACGGAACGCTTATCGTCAATGACGGCACAATTAATATTTCCTGGCTGCTGGCTGTCGGCGGCGGATATGCGGGTGTAAACAATGGCGGTATGGGCGGTCATATTCAGCTTGACGGTGGTCTTATATATCTGACTACCGGCGGCAACGCAGTTGACCAGGGCGGTTTGATTATGTCAAGCGGCGGCTCAATAGATATTACAGACGGTGCTTTGAGTCTTAACGGTGTCATTACTGATATTACACTTTTAGCTAATGGCGGTTCTATTACTGCTTACGGCGGAACCGGCACTTTTCTCTATGATTACAGCGTAGCCGGCAGAACGATAGTTACGGCTATTCCGGAACCTGCTACGCTTGTCATCGCGGCATTAGGCTCATTGCTTATCAGAAGAAAAAAATAACTATCTATCTAATAAATTTGTCATTAAGCAGTCTGTTTCGCTTATGGCATAATGGAGTTGATTATATGAATAGATTATGGATATTTATCGCTGCTTCGATGTTAATGCTCAATGCCTGTTCCGTAAAAGCGGAAACGGCGTGGGAAGACAATTTCGACCCTATCAAAGCAACATGGGTTGAGACTTCCGCTGTATGGACGGATTTGGCCGGTTCAACTGCGACATTGACAGAGAACGACAGCGCACTTTCTTACGGCTTTGCGCAATCTGAACCGATTACGCTCGACGTCAGCCAATACAGAGAACTTTTGATTTCTGTTGCAGCGGTTGACGCAGGCGCTCTTTATACAGTCCAGATTCAGGAAGTCGGCGGCGCAGAGGCTTCTGCCAATGCGATTAGTTTTATGGGCGAACCTTGCACAAAGGTTATCGACATCGCATCGCTGATGGGCTGGAGCGGCACAAAAACTTTCGTTATTAACATCTGGATAGACGGCGAAAGCAAAGGCGTTACTTTTGACACTCTTCAAGTGAGAGCGACAGAAACAGCAATGGCCGCCTGGTCGGAGATTTTCGACCCTGTCAAAATAACCTGGACGCAGGAGAGTTGTCTTTGGACAGACACTGCGGGCATCGGAGCAGTTCTTACCGAAAATAATCCTGCGGTAAGTTATGGCGTAGTCAGGTCGGAGATTTTGACAGTTGACCTTGATGTTTACAATGAATTGTATGTCAAGACGACTGCGATTGATTCGGGCTGCTATTACAGCGTGCAGATTCAGGAAGTTGGCGGAAGCGGCGCGTACAGAGACGCTATTAGTTATGCAGGTGTTGCCGCTGCGCAGGTAATCGATATTGCAAAGCTGATGAACTGGAGCGGTATGAAAACGTTCCGAATCAATATCTGGCTTGAAGGCGATAACAGAAGTACAACCTTCGAAAAGATTGAGCTGCGAAACGGCGAAAAACTGCCGGGCTATATTTACTGGCGCGACCATTTCAATCCGCGAAAAGAACTGTGGTATGAAATGGGCGCTTACTGGACGGACAACGGCGATTCGACATCTACGCTTACCGAAGACCAGCCGGGCCAGTCTTATGGCAAAGTGGAATCTGAAACAATAGATGTTAATGTCAGTCAGTTTCCGGAGTTGACCGTTGATGTTACCAATGTTACCGGCGGGTGGCTCGATGTTGCGATTCAGGAGCAGGAAAATTTTTACGCTGCGAATGATGTGATAACAGGTATTACTGAATTCGGCGTTTATAAGGGCAGTGTTGCTGCGGCTATGAACTGGACTGGACGACACAGGTTCAGGATTGTTTTATGGGTCAACGGCAACGGCAAGAGTTTTACGTTCGACAGTATTCAGCTTGCTATGGATTGCGGCACTGATGTAATGACAGGCGATTTCAACGAAGATTGTTCGATTGATTTCTACGATATTGCTTATATCGGCGATAGCTGGATGAACGAGTATGATATGCTCGATTTGAAGGATATTTCAGGCAACTGGCTTGAAAAAGCATATTAAGATTTATTAAAAATTTCGGGGCAGGCATAAAAAACCTGCTCCGAAATACCCTTTAGGGTAGTAAGTTTCCGCGGTTGAAAATAATGCTTTTTATCAGAACCTTTATCCGCGGATTATGAAAAAGGTTCAATTATGATTGGTGAATTTAAAAACGGAGTTCTGAAATGAATAAAAAAGCGTTTACACTTGTGGAATTGCTTGTGGTTATTTCAATAATAGCCATTCTTCTTGCTGTATTGGTTCCTTCTCTTAATAAGGCCAGAGAGATGGCGAAAACCATTGTCTGCCAGACTAATCTTAAAGGGCTTGGCACGGCATGGGACGCTTATGCGGTTGCAAATAATGGTTTGATAGTTTGTTCGTTAACATATAAAACTGATGATGTTACAGATACAGACAGATTTGCACACTCGCAGTATAGCTGGGTTCATGCCCCTGTAAATCTTACTACGAAAGAATCTATTCCGGAAAAACAGAAGGCAAAGGAAACACCTGAACAGGCACAGTATGGCATCAAGCAGGGCAAGCTGTTTCCTTATGCCGCGGATTTTGGCGTTTACCGCTGCGGCAGCGACAAGACGGGACATTTCAGAAGTTATTCAATTATTGATCATCTCAACGGCGAGCAGGATTTTATGGTCGGCACATACAAAAAGTCGTGGGATAATATTACCAAAACATCGCAGATTAAACGTCCGTCTGAAAGTTATGTTTTTATGGAAGAAGACGATACGAGGGCTTACAACGTAGATTCATGGGAACCAGAAATTATGATTGCAGGCGTTAACGGCAAGACACAAACTAAATATCAATTTGATCCTATTGCTCTCCGGCATAGCGGAAATTACAAAAGTAATTTCGCATTTGCCGACGGACACAGTGAGCAGCACAGATGGTCTAAAGAAACTTATGAACACTTCGCAGGCTTCAAAAAAACAGGTGGTACCTATCAATGGCGGGATTATGTGCCTCAAACGGAAGCAGGAAAGCTTGACGTCGAATGGCTCGAAAGAGGCAGAGCCAAAAAAAATTAGTAGTTTTTTATTTGACCGAACATTTAAGCATTTAGGATAGATCTTTGATGAACTTACATACTATCGACATAGTTATTATAGCGATTTACGTTGTTATTATTGTCGCGATGGGGTTTCTCTTTACCAAGATGGCATCTAAAAACGTCGGTTCTTATTTTTTGGCGGGTAATCGCATTCCCTGGTACCTGCTCGGTATTTCCAATTCTTCGAGTATGTATGATATAACCGGCACAATGTGGCTGGTGTATCTTCTGTTCGCGTATGGTTTGAAGAGCTCGCTGATACCGTGGATTTGGCCTACATTTAATCAGATATTTGGAATGGTTTATCTTTCAATCTGGCTGCGAAGGTCGAATGTCGTTACAGGAGCTGAATGGATTAGTACCAGATTTGGTAATTCGCTCGGCGTGCGGCTTTCGCACATCAGCGTTGTTGTTTTCGCGCTGGTTTCAGTTATTGGTTTTATAGGATATGATTTTCAGGGCGTGGGAAAGTTCGCCGCGATTTTTCTGCCCTGGCATTTAACGCCGAATACTTACGCGGTTATTATTATGGCAGTAACTACCGTTTATATTATCGCCGGCGGTATGTACAGCGTTGTTTTAACGGATGTGCTCAAGTATGTTATTATGGCGATTGTATCATTCATAATAGCTTTTATCGCGATGAGCAAAACTACAGCCGCGCAGATTCAGGCGGCGGTTCCACACGGCTGGAGCAGTCTTAGTTTCAGCGAAGGCTGGGGAATAGACTGGTCTGGTATGCTTGACAGTTTAAACGCGAAAATGGCGCAGGATGAATTTGGCCTTTTCGGCATTTTTGTAATGATGGTTTTGTTTAAGGGAGTTCTGGCGAGTATGGCTGGGCCTTGCCCGAATTATGATATGCAGCGCGTGCTCTCGACGAAAAGCCCGCGTGAATCGGCGTTGATGAGCTGGTGCGTTTCGCTAACGCAGTTTATACCGCGTTATATGCTGATTACGGGCATTACAGTTCTTGCTCTCGTTTATTATACTCCGCAGTTAAATAGTATGGGCGCTAAAGCGGATTTCGAGCAGATACTTCCTTATATCGTGAATAATTTTCTGCCGGCTGGTTTAGTTGGTTTGGTGCTTGCCGGTCTGCTGGCGGCTTTTATGAGTACTTTCGACGCAACGGTAAATGCCGGAACAGCTTATATCGTTGTCGATATTTATAAATGCTACATAAATCCGAACGCATCAGATAAAAAATATGTTTACATAAGTTATATCAGCACGGTTATTGTTGTTATCGTGGGAATAACTTTCGGGCTTTTCACGAAGTCGATAGGCTCTGTTACGATGTGGCTCGTCGCGGGCTTATACGGCGGTTATTTAGCTCCTAACGTTTTGAAGTGGTATTGGTGGCGGCTTAACGGATTGGGATATTTCGCGGGAATGGCTTCGGGTGTTGCCGCGGCGCTTGCTTTCCCAATATTTTTCCCGAAACTCACAGCTCTAAACAGTTTTCCGTTTATTCTGATTATCAGCGGAATTGCCTGCGTTGCGATGAGTCTGCTGACAAAACCGGAAGATGATGAAACGCTCAAGAAATTTTATTCTACTGTCCGGCCGTGGGGCTTTTGGGAGCCTGTGTATAAAATGGTTTTAAAGGACAATCCGGCGTTTGAAAGAAATAAGGATTTCAAACGTGATATGACGAACGTTGGAGTTGGAATTATCTGGCAGCTTACGCTGCCTGTGCTGACGATTTATTTTGTGATAAAAGAATACAGAGCGATGTTTATTACGATTGCGATTACGATCGTAACCTCGATATTCCTTCATTATAATTGGTTTAAAAAACTTGAAAAAAAATAATAATTTAAAAGGTTCTCAATGACAGTCTCAAAACAAACAGCCGGTGATGCAGGGACGAGCAATCTAAAAGTAAAATCACAGATGTATGTTAATATCAAACACAAAGCCTCTGTAAAGCTTCAGCGGTTCGAGGGTAATCCTATAATCGCTCCCAATCCCGCCAACGCATGGGAAAACTTTGTTACGACAAATCCCGGCGCCTGTTACGATGAGCAGACGGGTGTTGTCAATCTTCTGTATCGCGCAGCGGGACACGATTCACGGCACATAATACGCTTCGGCAGAGCGACAAGCAGCGACGGTTATCATTTCAAACGTTTCGATGAGCCGGTCTTCTCGCCCAGTGTCGACGGTCTCGATGGCGGCTGTATCGAAGACCCGCGAATCGTCAAAATGGGGCAATACTATTATATAACGTATGCTACGCGAATTTTTCCGCCGGGCGAGTATTGGCTGAATAACGGCAGTTGCTATAAGAGTCCGGATTGCGCACCGGAGTTTCCTCTTTGCATTCGTGAAAATCACACGACAACGCATTTGGCGATTACGAAAGATTTCAAAAGTTTCATCAGGGCAGGAGTTCTTACGGACCCAACGATGGACGACAGAGATGTAATTTTGTTTCCTGAAAAAATTAATGGGAAATTTTATATGCTGCATCGTCCGATGGACTGGTGCGGAAAAGATTACGGCACAGACCATCCTGCGATGTGGATTTCTTCTGCGGATGATTTATTGGCTTTCAGAAAAAGCAAACTGCTTGCCAAAGCGACGTTTCCATGGGAATTTAAAATCGGCGGCAATACTCCGCCTATAAAAACTAAAGCAGGCTGGCTGACTTTATATCACGCGGTCGGCCATGATAAATATTATCGGCTCGGCGCGATGCTGCTGGATTTGAAAGACCCGACGAAAGTGAATTTCAGAACGCGGGACTGGATTTTCCAGCCGGAAACCGATTATGAAACAAAAGGCTGCTATTTTGGCGGCGGCGTTGTTTTCCCGTGCGGAAAGGTTATAATAGGCGATAGATTATTCGTTTATTACGGCGGTGCCGATATGTATGTAGGGCTGGCAACCTGCAAGGTTGACGATTTAATAAATTATCTTTTGAGTTGTCCGGTTAACGAAAGCGAATAGTAAATGAAATTGTATAAAATTCTGATTGTGATTATCAGTATGGTTTTCATCAGTAATACTTTTGCACAGAACAACGACAACAACAAAAGCGTTTACGCTCATTTCGTAACGTGGTTCAAAACAAAAGATGTTTCCGGCAGATGGGAAATGTGGAATTCAGATTACAACGAAAGTCCGCATAATCCCGATACGATTTTTATGAACGGCAGGCGGGATTTGGCTGTTACAAGTTATCCTCTGACCGGCCCGTATGATACTTCCGACCCTGACATTTTGGAGTATCAGTTTTTGCTGATGAGATTAAGCGGTATCGATGGAATCATCGTTGACTGGGACGGCAGAAAGATTAATCAATATCGCCACGATGCGCTGATGACGATTCTGCCGTATTTGGAAAAATATAATTTGAAATTGATTATGTGTTTCGAGGAATGGTGCGGCTATTGGCCCAGAGGAACTTTCGCAGACAGACAGGCTGAAATAAAAGCCGCCAAAGATGAAATGCAGTGGATGATTGGAACTTTCCTTGATAAGCCGTTTTATGGCACTATAAACGGTAAAAAGCCGGTATTGGTATTTCGTAAAATTCCCGACAAATGGTTTAATCCCGCCGAATGGCAGGATATTACCAAAGATTTTAACAATGTGCGGTTGATTTTCGATGCGGATGCGTATCGTCAGTTCGGCTCGGCAGTCGGCGGCAAATATTTCTGGGTTGGCAGTTTCGACCCTAAAACGAATAACAGCAGTCTGGAGTTTTGCAAAAAAGTTTATACGGATTTCTTTAATATAAAAAACCCGCAGGTTAAAAATGGAATTATTTTCGGCGGAGTTACACCGGGCTTTGATGATTCGCCTGTATGGGGATGGGGCACTACCGCAAGAAAAGCGCCTCGTTATGACGGCAAAAGATTCGATATGACCTGGCAGATGTCGATTGATAATAAGGTCGATGTCGTTCAAGTAATTACCTGGAATGATTGGAATGAGGGGACGCAGATAGAGCCGTGTGATGAATTTGGGTACGAATATCTCGAACTGAATAAAAAATATTCAGCGATATATAAAGGCATTAAAGACGATATGCCTAATGACGTGTTAAGAATCCCGCTGAAACTTTATAAAGCGAGAAAAGCAGGTCAGGCTGAAAAGGCAGTATTGGATGAATTGAGCGGTTGTTTGTTTAATAAAGATTTTGGAAAAGCAAAATCGCTGGCTGGAAAAATTAATGATTAAAAAATTGACAATACTGTTTTTGTTCTGCTTTGGTTGCTGCTGTTATGCAGAGGTTATAGACAATCTCGACAACGCGACTTATTTAACTGCCGTGCTGAATTCGTCTTTTACCGCAAACGGCAACAGCACTGTTAGTATGAAACGAACGGCAGCGGGCGATTCGGTCGTCAACTGGCGTGGCAGCAACAGTTACTATATAAAAATTAGAAATTATCAGGACAGGGTGGAAATCACACCGACAGCGGCAATCAATTCCGGCCAGTATTCGCTGTATATTTTATTTTTCAACAGCGATAGATATTTTCTTGGCGAAGTCCAATGGGCCGATGCCCGCGACAGTACGGATGTGCAGATACTCAAAAGCGTTTCACGACTTGCCGCGCAAAATAATATCACAAATGCGGAGTATTTTTTCGTTCGCTTCAGACTGCACGGCGATGTCAACAGCGGATTTATTTTTGATAAAATCCATATTAAGGAAGGCACCGGCTATTGGACGCCGACAGCATTAACGCAAGCCGCGCCGAAAACCGTTTTCGTTCACGAGATGGCAGCTTTCAGAACTCCGCAATACAGCGGCAGTTGGGGCGGCTGGAACTATAACAGTCATAATCCCAATGTACTCGATGCCAACGGTAAACCTGACATTGCTTCTGTTTATTATCCGTCCGTTGGTTATTATGATATGAAAGACCCGTGTCTTGTCGAGTATCACTGCCAGATTATGAAAATGGCCGGCGTTGGCGGCGTTATATTCGATTTGGCTTATTATCAGATGGACACCGACACCGTGAATATGATAACCGGCTATCTGAATATTATGTCCCAATATGGTTTGCAGGCCGTGATATGTTTTGAGGACAAAGCGCACTGGATATGGGACAGTTCCGCGACGACACGAGCAATGGCATTAGCAAGAGCCTATCAGGATATGAACAACTGGCTGAATTTATTTATCAGTTCCGGCACGCAATATTATGTTACCGGCACAAGGCCGTTATTTCTAATGTTCAGTTACGAAACCGAAGTTAGCGGCAAAGGCATAAGCTGTCTTTCGCCTGCGGAGATTACGACCTGGCTGAATACTTTTTCTTCCGCGAACAGACCTGTGATGATGCGTCAATGGTTTAGAGACCCTGAACACATCGGCGTTTTGAATGGTCAATATGGTTGGCCTCAATTATATACCGCGCCGGCAGAAATGCTGCCTTATGTCGGCTATTGTGATATGGCTGATAATAATGATACGCTTTATAACGCAAGGGATTTCGGCCAGTATTTGTTGAAGAACAGTTACGCTGATTTTTATATGTCGGGCGTTTGGCCGGGATTTGACGATTATGGCGTTTGGGGATGGGGCAGCGGGCCGCGTCTTATGCCGAGATATGATGGCGCGTTGTACGATATAACTTGGGACTATGCGATAGATGATAATCTGCCTGTCGTGCAGGTTGCTACGTGGAACGACTGGTTTGAGGGAACGATAATTGAGCCGTCGGTTGAATTCGGCAATTTATATATGCAGAAAACATTTTTGAAAAACGCAGTATTCCAAAATCTCCCAAGTTCACCTGTTCCCGATTTCAATGTTCCGATATGGATTTATAAAATCAGAGATATTTCAGATAACGCACAGGTGCTTGCGGATATGCAGACCGCAAGTGAATATATAAAAGTGGGGCAATACGAACAAGCGGAGTATATAGTGTCGTTTTGGGCAAACTTCTTTGATATTGATTCTGTAAAATATTGGACAGGAGAAGGTTCACTTGCGGCGTATCAGCCGGGGGATTATTCGCACGATGGCAAGGTGAATTTTAAAGACCTTGTACTTGTCGGGTTGAATTGGCAGGGCGGTTATGAGGTTCGTGATTTAGCGGTGATTGCGGATAACTGGCTCTGTGAATAGTGTGTCTGTTCATTTAAAATGGTTATGACAAATTAATTTTTGTACCATACGAGGGCGGCCGAATTTAGCCGATTTTGCCAAAAATAATTCAAACAATAATCACCATATCACATCAAAGTTAGGTGTCACATCCGGCATGTTTTCTATTCCTCACTTCTGTTGTCCACAAGTATTATACTGCTTCGGCGCGCGTAATTACTCGCAATCAATGCAATGGTTTTCAGAAACAACTTGCAATGTGTCGTGAATTGTTGCTCATTGTGGGTAAATGAGTTACAGAAAACTTCAAAAAATGAGAGTTTAGTGTGTGCATCGCATGGCATGCAAGAGGTCGCAGGTTCGGGTTGCGAAAAAGATGCGATACAGATAATATTTTGCCTGGTGGTGTTGGGCTATTAGTCAAAATCTGTAAGCCCATGAGTTTTCAAATTCTATGCACCAACTGCAAAAAATGGACTCAACACGAAAAGATTAAGGTCGGCAGTCCAAGTGTAGCATTCGGGCCTTTAAATTATCTCTGTCCTGATTGTTGTCTGTGATATTGAAAGAATATAGTGCAAGCGATGAATTTAAATATCTCTCTCCCCGGAGATCATCCAAATGGGTCTTCGAGGAATGACCGTTCGACTTCCTCGATTATACTCGGAACGGGCAAACTCACGGCAGACAGGTTCGGATTTTCTGCTTTTCCGATAACACTTATAGCGATGATAACAGGTGCTATGATATTACAGTTTGTTGTGCTGAAGCGACTGGCCGGCATAAGGGAATTTGACAAACAGAAGGCTATGGAGGCGGTGGTGCGGGTAGGGGTAGGGTAGGGTAGCAATCATTTATTTATCTCGCGATAAAGTTAAATTTCTCGACTTTTCAAAATAAGTATGATATTCTACTGAAAATCAGTCTCAGCGGTGTAGCTGAGAATAGATTGTATTGATAGGAAATTAGATTAAGGAGTAGTATTATGGCAAAGAGTGCAAAACCAGCAACAAAGAGTGAAATTCTGTCCAACATCGCCGAGGCCACACAGCTTTCCCGCAAACAGGTAGCATCTGTGTTCGATGCCCTTTCAGACCAGATTAAGAAGGCCGTAGGCAAAAAAGGTCCCGGCGTCTTTGCTTTATCGGGTTTGATAAAGATCGTAGTCGTTAACAAACCGGCCACCCCAAAACGCAAGGGCATCAATCCGTTCACCAAGCAGGAACAGGTCTTTGCAGCCAAGCCCGCTCGCAGAGTCGTCAAGGTTCGAGCCTTCAAAGCTCTCAAGGAAATGGCTAAGTAAATTGATAAAATAGTATTTATAGAAATAATGCTATTTTCAGAAAGGAACTATTATGGCAAAAAAACTTGTAACTGGAGTGTTCTCAAAAGAGGAAACTAAATCTTTAAAAAAACTGTTTTCTAATACAAGCACAAAAGAGCTTGCTAAGAAACTGAATAGGAACCCAAAGTCAGTTGAAGCCAAGGCATTTCAGTTAGGTCTGAAGAAAACAGCTAAATATCTTAAAAAGATGGGACTCAGGAAATAAGAGTTCTAATAAGCTCTACCAGATTTGAGGGAATTGACCCGGCAGAGTGGGCTTGTCTTTGCAGGTATTTAAGCCCAATGGATGCGGTACTGAGAGTGGGACAGGGTGAATTTGCCAAAAACATGAAATCGTGTATATAGAGGCGTATCCTTCCGTTGTAGGATTTTCTTTTTTTATCACAATTTGTGTTAGAAAGCTATATGACTCGATTTTTGATTTATCTGTTCCCAGCCGTAGCTGATGTGATACTCGCAGCTACAATGTTTGTATGCAGCAATCGTATTGCTGATGCCGGCAAGAGCAGGACTGAAGTTGCTATGGTATTCGCTGCATGGGCAGCAGTTTACATCTTTAGCAATCAGATACTTGCCCGGTTTGTTACTTCACGCAATGCAGCAGCAATGATGTTTGTCGCAAACTTGCTATTCACTGCCATAGCCGGGGTATTCGTGTTTATTGAAAATATCTGGGCAATATATACCGCTATGGCAGTTTTGGCAGTGGCGTCAGCGTTGTTCTTTCTTCCATTTCAAATTTTTATGAAAGCTGTTGAGCCTGACCAGAATCAGGGTGTGGTGCGGTCGGTAGCTTTTTACACTTTCTCATGGAGTTTGGGCTTTGCGAGTGGCCCTTTTATCGCGGGGTTTATATACCAATGGTTGGGTTGGCAGTGGTGTTTTGCCTTCACCGGCCTGATTAGTTTGCTAACAGCCTTTGGGATACAGTTACTGAAGCATCATGCCAAACATCATCATAGTGAGGCTATAGTACCGAATCAGCAATCGTGCAATGTGGAAGATATCAACTATCACACAATGCCAGACATTGCTTGGCTGCAATGGGCGGTTACCGGAGTTGGATGCCTTGGTTCTTATGCGCTGTTAGCTTTATTGCCGTCTATTAGTGTATCATTTGCAATACCAAAATCTCAGGTTGGGTCAATGATAGCATTGCTCTATGTTGTTCAAGCGTTGGTTGGTTTGAGTTTCATGCGCAGCAAAATTTGGATGTTTCGGGTCTTGCCCGTCATTGGTTTTACAGCTTTCGGATTGATCAGCATAACATGTTTTGGTATATCACTACTACCGATTCTAAATGGAGCAGAACTATTAACTGTGCCATTAAGGACGATAGGATTGTACGTTTCGACTGCCTTTTATGGAGTTTTTTCAGGTTCATTTTTCTTCGGATTGGTATTTCACTCTCTGGTGCATCCGCATCGCAGCGCAAGATATGTAGCTATTAATGAAATGGTCGTGGGTATCTGTGGCGTGGTGGGACCGATTATGGCTGGTACGCTGGCAGACAGGTTTGGATTTTCTGCGTTTCCGATAACACTCATAGCGATGATAACAAGTGCTATGATATTGCAATTCGTTGTGCTGAAGCGACTGACCGGCATAAAGGGAATTTGACAAGCAGAAGGCGATGTAGGCGGTGGTAAAGGTGGCGAATGTGGGGTAAGGTGAATTTGACAAAAGCACGCGCAAGCTTTTTGTCATCAAAGGCTTGTCTGAGTTACAATTGTAACGTGTTGTATCGGCGTAAGCGTTCACAGTAAATTTATCAGAGAGCCGTTTGCTCCGGAGCAGATAGATAAGACGGGGTTTGGATTTTAGACTTGTTTTGGCTTACCAGCAAATTTACTATTTATTTTTAATAAAGCCGGTATAATCAACACAGATTTATACTTTGAAGGCCGGGTAACTGAAAGGATTTAAATCTTTGAGGACATCGTTTATGAAAGCTGTAATTATACTTTTGGGTTGTTGTATATTCGCAAGCAATTTGTGTTTGGCTGCGGAACCAAATGGTATATTAAAAATCGAGGGGAAATATGTTAAACATTTGAGTTTGTATGGTAACGGTAAAGAGGTTTTTAATGAGCCCAACAAAATTATAAACTTGCCGGTTGGTACTTATTATATTTCTGAAATTAAATTAGAGGGTGATTATGTATGTCATCCTTATAATCTTTCATCCAAAGAATTACATATCAAAGAGGGACAGACGACTGTCTTGGGAATGGGCGCACCGTTAAATCAAAATGTGAACATTTTAAGACGCGGCAATTCATTAGTTTTAAACTATAAACTTCAGGGCATTGGCGGAGAAACATATTTCCCGGAAGTAAGAGGCAACCCTCCAAAGTGTACGGTATATGCCGGTGACGAAGAGATTGCAAATTGTAATTTTAAATATGGTTGAGGCGGTACATGTTCGTACTCGTGGCGAGTACCCTTAAAATCATACGGCAATTTTAAAATTATAGCATCAAACGACATTGGCCAGTTAGGTCCCGGTCAAGGTCTGCCTGTGATGTATGATTGGAAACTTTATTATCATTTTCCCAACCTGATTTTATGGGGCATACTGCTTGCATGTTTGGTATTGAAGGAAAACCGGAATTTGCGGGCATATCTCGTGCTTTTGCCGATTTTATCTGTATGTGCTCTTTGGGGCATAATACGACAGATTCTTCCGGCGTTTGTTTCGCAATCAAATATACTTACACACATTGTATCGACGCTTATGCTGTCGGCTGCGATTCTTTGGCTTATGTTGGATAGATTGGCAAGATACAAATTAGCTGTGTCATTTTTCCTGTCGATTGTACTGCTTTCGATGGTCGGAATTATCAGTATGTTTGTTTTTGGCGGATTTAGTTTTTCCAGCGATGTGATTTCAATTTTTATTATGCAGTTTGCATGGGCAGTTTCACTGGTTTGCGGAATTTTAATAGCACGATATTTTTGCCGTAAAGGCTTTAGCGGTAAGGTGTTTTCTCTGTGGCTGCTTTTGTGGATGATAGTTGTGTTCGACGTTATGATGTTTTTTATAATGTTGGTCACGCTGGCATCCAGCGGATACTTGATGAGGAATCTTTTTATACTGATTTTTGTGCCGATTCAGGGCACGACAGCAGGTTTGATGGCCTATGTTTTTACATTGCCTTATCTTATTTTGACGTTTAAATGCGAGTTTTATAGAAAACGGTTTTTAGCTTGGTTGCGTTTAACCGAACCTGCTAAAGAAAATGATTTTTCAATGCCGTATTCATGATGTTAAATTTTTTTTGAAATAAACGGTAAAGTTGTTATTATTGTGTCATAATCAAGTGTTAAGGACTGCAAAATGATTAGCAAGCGGACTTTAGGGATTTGGGCTGTTTTGACTATAGGTGTGGTTGCATCTGCGTTCGGCAAGGATGAGCAATGGTTAAGCTATCGCTCATCACGTCAGGCCAGAGATATTGTCCAAGGAGTCTGTTCACAGAATCTGGAATTGGCGTCTGAAAAACCGGAAGGTGTCGAGTTACCTGTGTTTAAAAGTGACCAGCCGCTTTTTGGCAAATTTAAAACACCGATGGCAAAAGACGGTTTTCTGTGGGTTGCTTTCGACCGGACAAGCAAAAGGGGAGCATATAGCATTCTTTATATCGATTCGAATGCAAATAAATCATTAAAAGATGAAACTGCCGTTACCGCATATCAAAAAGAACAAAATTATGCCCAATTTGGGTCTATCGCTGTAATTTTTGACAGCAATGATGGGCCAATAACATACCACCTGAATATATACTGTTACAGCAATGAAAAAGAAAACCGTGCTTATGTTTCTTCCGGTTGCTGGTATGAGGGGCAAATCACAGTTGATGGCACAAAGTACGAATGTATGCTTGTGGATTACGATAGTGACGGGACTTTCAATGATAAGTCTCTAAATCAATGGAAATCAGACCGTCTTCAAATCAAAAAAGGTGAAAAATGGGAATCTGCTTTTGTAGGGAAATATATTTCCATTGATGATAAACTTTATACGCTGAAAGTTGCCAAAGATGGCGCGTATATCAAAATTGCTAAAGCAGTCGATGTAAATTATGGCAATTTTCGTGTTCCTTCGGAAATAGCTGAATTACAGGCCGGCGGCAAGAACGGCAGTTTTGTTTTTCATCCTAAAAATGGTATCTGCAAAATACCGGCAGGGCATTATCAAATTTTGAACTGGTCTGTTGAGGAAAAGAAAGGCGGCGATATCTGGCAACTTCGTGCAAGCGGGAGTAGTGATAAAGCCCGTTTTTTTGCGACAGAAGCAAATGAGCCCAATCTTATGATTGGTCAGCCTGTTGTTTCAAAACTTGACGTCCAGCCAGACGGGAAAAATCATCGAATTAACCATAGGCTTGAAGGGCGACTTGGTGAAAGTGTTGATATTTTACATAATGGTTCAAGGACTAATGCTCCGAAAGTATCTATCACCAATGCAGACAAAACATACAATAAGACATTTAGTCTGGAATATGGTTGAGGTGGTACATGTTCGCTCTCGTGGCGAGAGCCCAAAAAAGTGAGAGGTCCTTTTACTGTAATAGTTCAAATCGCAGGACCGTTTAAAATTGATACTGATTCGGTTAAAATTGAAACAAAAATTGCGGCGGCAGACGACAAACCGGCTAAATCATATAACTGGGCATGGGTGTTAGGCATAGTCATGGTGGTTGTTTTTATTGCCTTGTTTGTCCGCCGAAAATAAATAATTTTAGTTCTTAACTGTTGTATTAGTTTATAGTTTCATCTTATAGTGGAATTTTAACATAGGAGATAATAAATGTTTACCCGGCAGAGGCTGATTATTTGCGTTATAATTGTATTGACCGGAATATCGTCTGCATTTTGTGATGGGACGGATGTTCCACAAAAGATTACATGCTCTGGTAAATTAGTTGATGACGCAAACAAAGCTGTTGCCGGTGTGAAAGTTAAATTGCATATGCTTGTGCCTGATGCCGGTGGTTTGGAAATAGGGGATGTGAACACAGAGGAACAGATTACCAAAGACGATGGCAGTTTTTCTTTCAGCGTGGAAAAACTTGCAGATAGAACATATCGCATGGGAATAGTAGTTGTGCAGAAGGATGGCTTTGCGATTTGCTGGGATAACTGGGATATGCGAAAAGACAAGGTTCTGGCGCTATCATTGGAAAAGCCGTATAAATTGCAGGGCGTTGTTGTCGATGACGCCAATAAACCTGTTGCAGATGCCGAAGTGCGGATTTCAATGCTGATTGTGGGAGATATTAGCGGCAGGAATAATGAAGGGCGATACCTGACGGCAGTTAAACATCTTGATATGCTCAAAACAACGACTGATGCTAATGGAATTTTTGTATTCAAAGATATCCCGGCGGCAGGCAAAGCGGAATTTATGGTTACAAAAGTCGGTCGCGCAACTGTTAGCACGTTCGTCTTTAATCCATCCAACTACAATCCCGGCCAATACACCGTAGAAAGTAAGGATATAAAAATTATTCAGCCTGTTGAAGCGAAGATTGAAGGTAAAGTTGTCGAGAGCGGTACCGAAAAACCTGTTGGTGGTGTCAAAGTGACGTGCGTTGTGGAGCCGCGTGTTGGGGCATCCGGCATTAAACCTGTTGTTTCAAAAGAAGATGGAACATTTACATTTGACGGGCTTGAAGCGAAGACTTATACGGTGCGTGGTGCTTCATCGCAAAAAGGAACTGCGCAATGGGTCATTGAACCTGCAAATGTTACAACAACTGCAGGCCGGACAAATTCTGATGTGGTTATTAAAGCGAGTAAGGGTGGTGTGCTTGAAATTATTGTACGCGATAATGAGAATAAAAATATTGCCGGCGTAAATGTGCACATTCGCGCAAAAGACATTCCGCAGGGACAGGGCGGAATTACAGATTCAAACGGAGTTGCGACAATTCGGTTGGCACCGGGCGAGTATGAATTGCAGGGCACATATAAGGAGGGGTATTCATCACCGAAGGACAGACAAACCGCGACAGTGGAAGACGGCAAAACCACACGGCTGGAAATTGAGCTTAAAGGTTCTCCAAAAATTTCCGGAATTGTAACAGACGATAAAGGCAAGCCTTTGGCTGACGCAACTGTTCGAATCTTTCCAATGGGTCGGACTCAGAATGTAAAGTCAGACACAACTGGCAAATTTGAAGTTGCCTGGAACCCTGAACGATGGGGAGGAAATCAGGAAATTCAATATCTCCTTGTTGCTCGCCATATTGGACGCAATCTTGCTGTGGCTGTGGATATTGACGAAGACACTAAAACTATTGATGTAAAAATGTCGCAGGGGATTGTGATTAAGGGTAAAATTGTTGACGCTAACAGTAAACCACTGGCTGATGCCAAAGTGCATGTGAATCTTCATATTTCCAACTGGGGAACGTATGTTGATCAGGATGGTATTAAGGCTGATGCGCAGGGCATGTATGAATATAAGGCTTTGCCGGACGAGCAGAGATATAGCGTTTCCGCACAAGCTGACGGTTATGGCCAAAGTTATGCTGAAGTACTGACGGAAGATGCTGTTGACGGCCTTGTTGAGATTGAGCCGATGATATTAAAATTGGCTGTGATGAGTGTTTCCGGTGTTGTTAAAGACGGCAATGATAAACCTGTTGCGGGCGTAGATGTGGGCGTGTCCGGACAGGGGCAGCAGAATCGCAGGGCTGTTACAGATGCAAACGGGAATTTTACAATTGATAAACTTTGCGAAGGTCAAGTGTATATCTATGCGAATTATAATAAAGGCAATTCATATTTATATGGATATGCAAATGTCGAGTCTGGAGATAAGGAAATTGAGTTGATAATCGGGCAGCAGGGTGATGGTGGCAGGTCTGTTGAAAAACAACCATCATCGCTCAAAGGCAAACCTCTGCCGGATGTCAATTCTATTGGTGTTAAGTTCGATGCCAATGATGTGAAAGATAAAGCAGTCTTGCTTTGTTTTGTAGATATGAATCAACGGCCCAGCAGACATTGTTTCAAAGAGCTTATGAACAAACACAGTGAGCTTGAACAAAAAGGCATTAAGATTATAGTTATACAAATTGGTAATGCAGATGTTGATGCGAATCAGCCATTTATAAAAGGCCAAATTCCAAATGATGAAAAAGATCTTTTTGGATGGGGCGTAAAATCATTGCCGTGGCTTGTTTTAACTGATAAGCAGCACAAAATTATTGCTGACGGTTTTTCCGTTGACGAGATTGATGCAAAGCTTACAGAGCAAAAATAAGTCCTAATTTGATTTATGCTTTTTAAAAACAGAACCTATGCTAAGTGCTTTTGGTTTGCAGCTTGTACAGTCAAGACAACGAATACAGTTAGTATGGTTAGGTTGCAGATTGGGTTTTACACCAATTTTGCAGCTTGTATGACATATATTGCAATTTGTACAAACGGCTGGGTCTAATTTAAGATGGAATACTGAAAATTTATTGAATAACCCGAAAATTGCCCCTAATGGACATAGTTTGCACCAGAAACGATTGACAAATATCATCCCGGTCAATGTAACAAGTAAAACTGTAATCTTAAGTGTGTTTGGAAAAATAATTTTTTGTCCCGCGGCAGCCTGCGAGAGCATATTAGGTACCGCTCCTTCAAGTGCACCGGCCGGGCAAACTTTGCAAAATGTGAGCGGATGATTTTCGCCCCAGAAAAATGGGACAGCCAGCACGAGTCCTAAAAGTACTAAATAACGTATGCTGCCAAACCATTGCGGCAGATTAAATTTGCGAACAGGAATTTTAGCTGCCATATCCTGCAAAAGCCCGAACGGACAGATATACCCGCAGACAAAACTTCCAAGAATCGCGCCAACTAATATCAGTGTTCCTATTGCCATAAAAGGAAACAAATGCAAGGCGCTGAAATTTACAAGTATTCCAACAGGACAAGCGAATGTTGCTAATGGGCAGGCATAACAATGGAATACGGTTCCGCAGACGTTGTGCATCCTAAGAGCCATCGGGTCCAGCCAGATTAAGAGAAACGCTGTTTGTATCCAGATTCGACTGGCGGTTAATTTTTCAATGAATGAAGTTTTTTTGGTCATGGCCACCATAACCCTTTACTTAACTCAAGTAGGGCACAAGGACGCAGGTTTGTTATTGATGTCATACGTACGCTGTATGCCGCCTGAATCCAGTTTAACAAGTCCGCCTAAAGTAACATCAAATATCGCCTGCGATTCTGAAATATACAAGACAGGCTGATATGTTTTAGGGAGCTTTGTCATCTTTTCTAACGGCAGGTTTTGTATTTTTAAAGTGCGAAACAAGCCGATATACAGCAAAACTCCCGCTGCCACCAGCAGAGTGATAGTGACGTATCGTTTTATCTTATTTTCGTTAGCCATAATTTTAAAAATGGCGGAGGCGAATGGGAATCGAACCCACCCGAGACGCGTTCGCGCCTCGCGCTGGTTTTGAAGACCAGGAGCGCCACCAGACACATGTCACCTCCGTTTAGTCATTATTAATTGTAACATAAATTTATAAGATTTCACTTCTTTTCTAAAAACACTTTACCAGTTCCTTTGCCAATTATCCTGCCGATAATAGCGGCTTCTTCTATTTTCGCTTTATGCAGTTTTCCCAATAGTTTTTCTGCTTTGGCTTGCGGCAGGCAAATCAATAATCCTCCGGATGTCTGGGCATCAAAGCAGATATCGGCCATTGGCCTTGTTACGCCTTTTCCCGTTACTATACGATGGCCGGAAGATTCCCTATTGCGTTCGACCGTACCTGGAACAATGTCCGCGTTAACAGCCTCCAAAACGCCGGGGAAAAGAGGAATGGCGTCAAACAATATTTCCGCGTTTACTTTGCTCAATCCTGCCATTTCGCCTAAATGTCCCATAAGACTGAAACCCGTTACGTCAGTGCAGGCATGTACGTCGAATTCCTGCATTAACTCGGCGGCTTTTTTGTTCAGAGTTGCCATCGAATTTGAAATAGCCTTAACGCTTTTTGCAGACGCTTTATCAATCTGTGAAGCGAACGCGATTATTCCTGTGCCCAGTGGTTTTGTGAGTATGAGGACGTCGCCTGATTTTGCATTTGCATTTGTAAGAATTTTTTTGGGATTAATTAATCCGGTTACCGCAAAACCGGCTTTTATCTGCGGGTCGTTAATGCTGTGTCCGCCTATGACGGGCACCTCTGCTTCTATCATTTTGTCTATTCCGCCTCGAAGGATATCACGCATTATTGAGTCCTTGAGTTCTTTGCATGGAAATCCGATTATTGACAAGGCGGTGATTGGTCTGCCTCCCATTGCATATACGTCGCTAACTGAATTAGCAGCGGCAACCTGACCAAACACGTACGGGTCGTCAACAGAAGGTGTGAAAACATCAACTGTTTGAACCAAAGCTGTGTCTTTGGAAATTTTATAAACTCCTGCGTCGTCACCCGCGGCAGCACCAACCAGCACATTCGGATGATTGAAAGAAGGCAGTCCTCGCAAAACATTTTTCAAGAATTTCTGGTCTATTTTAGAAGCACAACCGGCTTTTTCGACCAGTTTTGTAAGCTGCACTTTTTTTGTTTTTGCGTCTTCAAGTCGTTCTCCTGCACACAGGCAAACATTTTTCCCCTGAAATATGTCGCACGGACACGGTTTTTTAGGGTCGCATACACAATGGCCAAGCCGCATAGAACGGCCCATAATCAATTTTCTTTTTTCGATGTTAATCACATTCAACTCCTTTGATTTCATGTTGCTGTTTAAAATATTTAATTGCGAGAATCGCTGCGCCGATTGCGCCGGTCAATTGCGGCTGCGGCGATATTTCAACTGGTCTTTCAAAAACTTTCCGGAGGGCGGTATCCATTCCATGAATCATAGCTACACCGCCTGTAAAAATAATTTCAGTCGGCAAATTTCGTCCGGCCATACTCAAGATTCGCGATGCGATAGCGTTTTGTACTCCGCAGACGATATCGGCAGGGGAGCGTTGTTCTGCCATTAATCCCACGATTTCTGTTTCAGCGAAAACGACACACATACTGCTGATTGAGGCGGGCTGTTTGCTTTTTTTTGCCATCATACCCAGCGCATTAAGCAGTACAGATAATTTTTTCGCGACCATTTCCAAAAAGCATCCTGTTCCGGCTGCGCAGCGGTCGTTCATTGCGAAGTCTTCAATACTGCCGCTTTCGTTCATCCGAATGAATTTGCTGTCCTGCCCGCCAATGTCTATAATCGCACGCGCATCGGGAACAAAATATTTTACTCCGGTCGCGTGGCAGGTGATTTCGGTAATTGCCTTATCGGCGAAGCTTATTGCATTTCGGCCATAACCGGTTGCGATTGTCGCGGCAACTTCGCTGTGAGATATGCCGTTATTTTTCAGTGTATTCTCAAAAAGTTCTCTTGCGAGATTTTCCTGTGCCACTCCCTGATCAATTACGCCTGTTGCGATAATTTTAGAATTATCTGAACGCATCAATGCGATTTTGATTGCTCGTGAGCCTGCGTCTATGCCGGCACAAATCATTTTTGCCTCCGCTGTAAAACAATTTCAATTAATGTTTCAATTTTATTTTTTATCGGCTGCCGCAAGGAATCCGATAGCGATGGAATTTCAATTTCAAGCGTTGGAATGCCAAGTTTTTTCTTAACGATTTCTGCGATTATTGTGCCTTCGGTTGCGCAATGACTTGCGCCTGGGATACGAGAAATAATAATTGCGTCAGAACCGAATTTTTCAATATCCCGACAAATGCGTTCAGCGCGGTCGAACGAAGAACCGGCCATAGTATCCGCTAATGCCATCTGTGCCAATGCGTCCATCGGCGATATATCTGTCGGTATCATATCCAAAGCGTGTGTAAAAAGGTAATCTGTGCCGCAAACGCGTCCGCCGCAGTCTTCAAGAAGATTCATTGCTCGCAAATCAGATACAGGATTAACCCAAAAGATTTTCGCGGCGTTTTTATCTGAAATTCCTTCATTATTTGCAGCTCTACACTGTGCTTCTTTTAATAATTCCTGTAAAATTACGGTTGTTTCGTCAATATCCGAACAAAAATGAATAGCGAGCATTTCCGCAATGAGCATTTCAAGTGCGGGTAGCGGATTTATTTCTGCTGTGAAAACAATATGCCGAAGTTGAGCGAGCAAATTGCGAACAATATTCGCTTTGGCAATTCCATTTGCCAGTTTTTCATCTGTAAGTCTTTCGCCTGTTAATTTTTCTAACAAACTTCTTATGTGTTCCAGTTCTGTTTTTACGAATTCAATTTGTGACAGTGGAACGTGAAAACCGCCGGGCAAATTTATCCTCACTTCATTGTTTTCGCTTTTGCGTCTGTGCGGAATTTCCCACCAGTTTATTTTAAAACCAAGACAGTCAAGGCGTTGAGCAATTGCTGAAAAATCGTCACAAACAGCCCCTGTGCTGCAAATAAGCATATCGGGAACAGGGAAATGTTCCTCATTCAGAAAAGCACCCAGCATCGCACGTACCGGACAGAATGATTCATCGATGCCGAGCGAATCGGCGATTTTGAATAAACCTTCATTCGTTTCCATAATACAAGGCGTCCACCATGCCCCATCCGGATAAAACGCAACCGTATTTTCTAACGCGTAAACCATAACAGGAATTGTGCCAAGGTCTTTCATTGTGCCGACGATTTTTTTGCCGTCTGTGCGAGCTTTATGCAGACGTTCATTTTCTGTAAGCAAAAAATTCCACAGTCGAAGCGATGCAGCGGAATTATCAAATTGAAGAGTACGCAGCCTTGTGTCGCCGTCTTCAGCGTGTCTTCGCAAACTTCCGCCATAATCAGGCTGCTTTATTCCGGCTCTGCAAAGCAATTTATATTGTTCATCCCATTGTTCGAGAGTGATTTTGGAAGTTTTTTGTTTCATTCAAGCATCTCCATAAACGCTTGAATTCGTGTAGCCAGCCGGTTTTCTATGTTTTTATCGTTGTCGCCGGCACTAATATCCAGAACAGGCAGGTTTGTGAATTTCTTATCGGATATTCGGCCAAGTTCCGCGTGCCATTTGTCGCACCACATATAATGATGGAATATAATACCCCGAACGGGTGTTTCGTTTAGTTTCTTTTTAAACCATTCGTAAAGCTTGTCATTAGGCCTTTGGAATACATCAGGTATAGTTTCAAAGTATGCGGCTGCCAATTCTTTAATGGGATTTTCGTTGAGATGTGCCGGATTAAATTTTCTCGGCAATGTACGCGGGCCGTCTGTTGTCGCGTCAAGAGTGATATAGCCGCCATATTTTCGCACAATATCAAAAATAATATTGTCCTGTTTCAGCAAATGACTGCCTATCAGGGCAAGAGGCGTTTTGCCATTTGGTTTTGTTTGTACAGAAGCCTTGTTCCTTTTATTTTCAAACTCGACCATAGTTTCGACAAGCTTTGCATTAGTCGGGCCTTGTCCGTTAAATTGTGTCAGAAACCTGCCAAGCCTTTTGAGTTCTGCGGCATAAAGTTCCGCTGCAGATTTTCTTTGCCATATAGTCGGCACATTCATTAGGAATATCGGAAGATTATGATTTTGCGTTGCGACATCGGCAGTGCGTCGCATTTGGTCGCAGGTGGTCGTTAAAATTGCAGCACAGGCATTTTTTTGAATCTTTATTTCATTTATAAATGCTCGCGCGTATGGGCATATACCAATTGCCGCGTTTTTAGATATCCTCGGCGTGATTCGTAACGGTTGCAGACCGTGAGCGGCTATCCATTCCGGCGGAATATATGGGTCGCAATATATAACGGTATTTTTGCTGTTCATAGTTTTACTATTTCCGTGACGTTTCAAATAAAGCTGCCACACGCATCTCAATACGTGCAGAATCTGATGGTGAATAATCTGTCTCTATTTTAAGGTAGGGCAGTTTAAATTCCTGCTGTGCCAATTGCCTGATAAAATGCGATTCAACATCATAAGTCAGACAAGCCTGCCAAATCAATTCGACAATGCACTGCGGCCGGTATTGGCGGATGAGTTTCCGCAAAGTTTCAAGTCTGAGATCATTTCTGGTCATTACTGAACAAGGGATATTAAAGTATTTTTTCGCCAACGCTGCCATTGGGTCTTCAATAGTTTCATCGACATCTTCCAATATTGGTTTTATGCCGGTGCAATTTTCCATACATACAACCAGTCCGCCATTTTGCTCAATGATGTCGATTACACGTTCCGCGCCGTGTGCTAACGGTACGCCGGTTAAGAGCACGCGAACTTTTTTTGCCGTTCCGCATTCAGCCTTTTTTGATTTCATTATGCTTATGATTTTTTCATATTCTTCCAAATCAGCTTCAATGCCGCCGATAATACTTTTTAGCTCCAAAAGCTGACGCCCCGTTAATGGCGGGGTATCTGATTCCATAAATCCTGCAAGCTGACGCCGTAATCTGCGTTCACGATTCATTAATTCAATTGCTTGGCGGATTTTAGCGTCCGTTATTTTTGTGTTGAAGCGTTTTTCCAAAGCTGATTTTAATTTTATAAGTTCCTTGTGCCAATGTTCAAAAGCGTCAGAGTCGTCTGGCTTTTGCGATAATTCCAATATATGCATTGGGTGGTTTTGCGACAAAAGTTCATACATCTTTTTTTTGCCGTCACAGGTTGTTTCCGCGACCAGTAAATCAGTCATTTCCAAAAACGGATTTTTTTTGAGTATGTTATAGCCGTAAGTTGATTTAATGAGAGGACAAAGATTTTTGGGCAGATCCTGTTCCGCTGCTGTAATAGTGTTTACAGAACCTCCGCACAAGCATACCGGAATCGCACCTGCCGCCATTATCAGTTCTCGAGGCGTATATTCACACATAATGCCGACAATCGGCCTGCCCTGTGCCTTTGCGGTTGTCGCGTATTGAAGGCAATTTGGAATCATATTTTTAAACCACGTATTGCTGCATAAGTTTTCGTTGCCGCCGCAATTTCCCATAGCGTATTCCTTTCTTAATTACGCTTACGTGCGATAAACATTCCCTGTGCGATTTTGCCTTTATGTGCCAACTGCTGCATAAACATCATTTCGCCGGCCATTGCCTGCATCAGGTCTGAATTGAAATTAATAATTTTAAGAGCATCGTAAGTAAGCTGCATATTCAGCATATTCAAATACAAATCGACATAAGGAGCGAAACGTTTCGTATCCTTGGCTGTAATAACCTCACAATTATTTTTTTGGAGCAGACTGCAATAATCGCTCATATTATTGATGTTCGGGAATTTCATAAATTTTAAAAATCTCTCTGCCTCGTCAGAAGTAAGTCCTGAATCTCCTTCGACCCAATCAGTAAATGCGATGATGCCGCCGGGTTTTACAATTCGAACTGCTTCGGCAATCAGTTTTTCTTTGTCGACTACATAGCACCACGCATCTTCGCCCCAAACGAAATCAGCAGAATCACTTTCGAGTCCGCTGCTGCACACATCGGCCAGAGTAAAATGGATTTTATCTGCAAATCCTTCCTGCTTGACTCGTTTAATTCCTTCCTGCACTATATGCTGTGTGGCATCTATGCCTTGCATTTGCTTCGCATCGAACATTCGCACTAAAAATCTCATTCCCGCTCCGGTACAGCAGCACAGGTCAACGCCGCACATACCTGTTTTTATACCTGCTTCTTTAGCTAAAGCCGTAGAAGAAGCAAGTCCGCCGATGTGTATTTGCTCCCCCATAATAAGTTCCCAGAGATTGCCTTCCGGCCCGCTATACACAACTTGTACATCATTTAATCCCACACTTGAAATACTTTTCATAGATATCCTTCTAAAAAAAAACAGGTGAGGAAATAAATTTGCCTCACCTGCGGGTACCCAGCTATTATTATATGATGATTACATCACAAGAGTGTCCTCCATATTAATTCAAATGACAAAAGTTCAAATTTAGAATCGGATTGATAATTGTCATTGAAGTTTTGGGGCACTCGCCACGAGCACCGGCAGGAATTGCTTCAGCCATAGCCTGTAATGATTTGACCTCGGATTATCGCAATATTTACCATAAACGTATTATATATTGAAGATTTTAAAAAAAAAGACTATTTTTTCTTTTTTTAACCGATTACAAGTGATTGAGTCTTGATTTTCTAATGATTAATAAGTAAACTGAATACAGGTTTTTTTAGAGGCCTTTTAATATGGTGAAGAATGCAGGAAAATAATCAAAGTCTTTTGAGAAAAATACCGTCGGTTGATGAACTTTTGGATTTTTTATCATTTCCCCATGTGCCTGTGCCGCGAACCATAATAGTCAATGCAATCAGGGATTCAGTGAATGAGTTTCGTGTACAGCTTTTGAAGGAGTCCGACAAAAAAATGAGTGAAGAGGCAATCCGGGAGTTAATTGTTTCGGCCGCTAAAGAACGCATCGAAAAAGCAATGAAACCATTCTATCGTAAAGTGATTAACGCTACCGGTATTATTTTGCATACGGGAGTGGGAAGGGCGATTCTGCCGCGACAGGCGATTGAACAGATAACAAATGAACTTGGCGGTTATTCTCTGCTCCAGATGGATTTGGAAACTGGTGAGCGTTCAAAGCGGGATAATTGTATTGAGCGGCTTTTACAGCAGTTGACTGGCACGCAGGCAGCGACAGTGGTAAATAATAATGCGGCCGCAACTGCGATTGTTCTTAATACGCTTGGATGTGGTAAGGAAGTGATAGTTTCGCGCGGACAACTTGTAGAAATCGGCGGGTCGTTTCGACTGCCGGATGTAATGGCTTCAAGCGGCGTTAAGCTTGTTGAGGTTGGAACGACCAATAAAACTCATCTACGAGACTATAAAAACGCTATCACTGAAAATACGGCCGCGATTATGAGAGTGCATCCGAGTAATTATAAAATTACCGGTTTTACATCAGAAGTTCCGCTTGACGAACTTGTCTCACTTGCGCACGAGCATAAATTACCTCTTATAGATGATGTTGGAGCCGGGGCACTGATTGATTTTTCGAAATTTGGTTTTGAATATGAGCCGACTCTTGCGGATTCTATTCGTGCAGGTGCGGATGTTGTAACCAGCAGCGGCGACAAACTGATTGGAGCTTCACAAGCTGGAATTATTCTTGGTAAGTCTGAATATATCAACGCAATAAGAAAGAATCCTTTCGCCAGAATAGTAAGGGTGGATAAGATAACGCTTGTTGCTCTCGAAGCAACGTTGAAGCTATTTTTGGATGAATCTTTTGCTCTGAAGGAGGTTCCGACTTTGGCGATGTTACAGCGTTCGATTGAAGAGCTTAATAAACAAGCCAGGAATATTGAAAGCGAATTAAAACTTCGAAATTGTGATGCTGAAATCGAGGTTGTGGACGGGTTTAGCCAAATGGGGAGCGGTTCACTGCCGTCGCAGAACCTCAAAACAAAACTTGTCGCAGTTAAGCCTAAAAAAATTGGAATTGATGTTTTTGCGAAAAGATTGAGGATGTATGAGCCGCCGATTATCGGCCGAATTCAAAATAATCAATTCCTTATGGATTCGCGTACGCTGCTCGAAGATGACGAAAAGATAATTGTTGAAGCGGTTTCAAAAATTCTTGCCCCGTAAACTGGGATGTTTATGTGAAATAGACTCGGATATATCCGGAAAATACTTGCAAACACGTGTTGGGAAAGGTAGGATGGCAGGCATGGAATCGAGACGAAAATCTGAAGGGTTTACGCTCATCGAATTGCTTGTGGTGATTTCCATAATCGCAATGCTGCTGGCAATACTAATGCCGAGTTTGACGAGGTCTCGCGAACAGTCAAAAAGGGTGGTATGTCTGGCCAATCTTCACGCAATTGGTCAAAGTCTGTATCTTTACGCACATGATTTTGATGGTATGATTGTGCCGGGTGAATGCCAGACCCCCTGGGATGTGTGGTCGGTGCCGACCGAGAATGCAGGGGGCGTAATTCGCGATCAACCACAGTCGGTAAATTTAGGGCATCTGCTTTCGGCGGATAAAGTACCTATGCCGACGGGGGATAATCATATTTTTTTCTGTCCGTCAGGCAGTAATTTCGATAGAGGCAGGCCTTACGATAACTTTAAATCGACTTGGGGCGAGAGCGATTCAACAACATATATTACCTATATGTTCAACAATAGTCTCGACGGCTTCGACAATTGTGTTGCGCCGGGTCAGCAAAGCATACTATTTCACACTGACAAAATAAATTATCTGTTGACCGATGGAAGCGTGCATGTTTTCAATGTAAAAAAGTTAGTTTACGATGATAACGTCGGAGCTGAAGGACTTGCACAGGTTTGTTCAAGGACAGATGTTTGCTTCCCGACAAGTATGCTGCATGGATGGTTTGCAAATGGACAGGTCAATATCGATGAGGCAAAAGAATTTTTGGCAAATCCGATGTCCTGGGTAAGTCAGCACGCCACGGGCACAATTTCCAAACCTGTAAGGCTGTCAAATCTTGGAAAGAAGTCTCTGGTAGCGGATGTGGTTGGTGGGTGGAAAAAATCAGTACAACCAGAAACCAGGGGACGTCCGGTGCCTGGCTGAGGCTAAGAAAATATTCGGCCGTGTCGGTCGAAATAAAGTCAAACACAGAGTAAGTCTGCTTTTGGTGTCGATATATGAAAGATTATATTCTCGAACTTATTTCCGATTTTATAGATGATTACAATGACTGTTCGCCGGCAAAAAAAAGAGCCATCCGAATTATCGCTATTCTGATACCATGTTTTTTATTGATAGGATTAATACGATCGTGCAGCAGCGGCCATTCAATGCCTAAATCAGAGCAGCAAAAGATTGGGCTTTTGGATTTGGCACGAAAGGATGCGCAAGGCGATAAATGGGAACTTGACCTTGTTAAGGGCCAGCCCATTTCGGGACTCAATGTTGACGCCGGTTTTGGGCCTCTGCTGGTTGTAAGAACAAATGCGGAGCTTAAAGAAGCAAATGGCGAAATTTTGATTGGGGTAGTAGTTACAGGACGCGGCGGCGAAAAATATGTCGGCGGTGTTCGCAGGAATGGCCAATGGCAGAAGCCGCCGGACTTTAAGATTGTTGATAGTGCAGGCAAAGTGCTTGACAGCGGTTCATTCAAATATGGTTGAAGCGGTAACTGCAGGTACTCGTGGCGAGTGCCTAATAATTTTTCAGGAAATTTTCAGATGCAGGTGGATATAAACCTCGGACCATTTGAGAAAAAAGTTGAGAATGTATGGTATTTGTTGAACGCAAAGCGTGTCGACACAAAGTGGCAGTGGTACGTTGTTGAGGTGAACCAGCCCTCAACTTGCACGGATCAGCCGAAATAAAAATGGTTGTTTATGTCCTTGTCAGAACTCTGCGGGTGATTAAAGTATTATAGGTAATCTGTGAAGTCCACAGCCAAACAAATAAATATTACACTTGGAACAGCAGGTCACATAGACCACGGCAAAACTGCGCTGGTTAAAAATCTTACAGGATGCGATACTGATTATTTAAAAGAGGAGAAAGAGCGTGGAATGTCAATCGAACTTGGCTTTGCGCCCTGCATTCTTTCAAATTTGGAAGTCGGTATTGTTGATGTTCCCGGCCATGAGAATTTTATTAAAACAATGGTTGCCGGTGCGGCCGGAATGGATGGCGTAATATTTGTTATTGCCGCAGATGACGGCGTAATGCCGCAAACTCGTGAACATCTTGGGATTCTTACTCTTCTCGGAATTAAACACGGCATAGTAGCGTTAACAAAATCGGATTGCGTTCAGCCGGAGCAATTAGAAACTGTCATATCGAAACTGAAAGATTTTCTTAAAGGTACATTTTTGGAAGACTCACCCATTCTTCCTGTTTCAAATATAACAGGTGCAGGCTTCGATGATTTTTATGGTGCCTTGCAGACTATGGTTAATTCCATAAAACCAAAACGCATAGATGGTTTTTTCAGGCTGCCGATAGAACGCTCTTTTAGTGTTAAAGGTTATGGAACAGTTGTCGCAGGTGTGCCTGTTTCCGGTTCAGTTAAAATTGGTGATGAAGTTACGCTTTTACCGCATAATATGAAAGGCCGAATTAAAACTATTCAGGTTTACAAACATTCTGCTGATGCGGTTTTAGCCGGTCAATGTGCAGCTATTAATATTCCTCAACTTGAACACAAAATGATTGAACGAGGCAATGTAATAGTCTCTAATGATTGTTTCGTACCCCAGTCGTGGTATTTGTGTAAGTTATCGCTATTGGAGGGTAATCAGTTATTTCTGAAAAATGGTCAGGAAATAAAATTTCACACCGGAACTTCCGAAATTTTAGCGTCTGTATATCTAATGCTGGGTGATAAATTGCAATCAGGCGAGCAGGCTGTTGTGCAATTAAGACTTAACAGTCCTTGTGTCGCCGCACCAAGGGACCGTTTTATAATCAGGAGTCTTTCGCCTGTTCAGACCATTGGTGGCGGAATGATAATAGATTCATTGCCGGTAAAACTAAAAAGAACTTTGCCGAATATGCAAAATGATGTTACGCAATGGGCACAAGCGGTTCTTGATGAAAAAGATTTTATAGAATATTGTATTAAAAAAGCTCAACTGTATGTTGCTTCCGCAAAAGAAATCTCCAATCGAACGAAAATTCCGGCAAAATATGTTGAGCAATTTTTAAAAGAACTGGTCACGCAGCAAAAAGTGATAGAGTTTGGAAATATGTATATACATCGTGATACTGCGAACCAGCTTGAACAGAAATTACTTGGAGTGATTGCGGATTATCACAAAAATTCTCCACAGGCACCGGGCATAGATTCGGAATTGCTTTGTCAAATGAGTGAGTTGGACAGGCCGGTATTTAATCTGATTTTAACTTATCTAAAAGAGAAAAGGCTAATTGTCGTCCGTGGACACAAATTCGCTTTGCCTGCACATCGTGAGGAATTTCCGGATGTGCATCGGGCGGCTCTTGAGAAAATAGAAAAATTATTTCTGTCGCGGTTATTTAATCCGCCGGACAAGGAAGAATTGGCAAAAGTTCTTAGTGTTCCAAATGATAAGATATCTGCACTTGTAAAGATGCTTATAGAGTCTGAACGGCTTGTTGTTGTGGAAAAGGATTTATTTTTCCATGCTGATGCTATACTGAAAGCACGTCAGCTTTTAGTGGATTACATTAAAAAAGAAGGAATGTTGGAAAGTGTCAAATTCAAATACATTCTTAATACCACAAGAAAATATGCGATTCCTCTTTTGGATTATTTTGACCAAGTTGGTGTTACTCGTAACTCCGGCCATACACGATATCTCAAAAATTAATTTAAATTATTCCCCATAGAAAGCCCCTGTGTGGTGCGTTAACCAAGCTATGAGCTATTGTTGTAAAGGAATTAGATAATGTGACATTGAATCCTATATTAGTGTTTAAAATGTCTTTTGCCGGTAAAGACCATCGCTATACCGTATCTGTCTGCGGCAGCGATAACATCATCGTCTTTCTTTGAGCCGCCGGGCTGAATTATACAGCTAACGCCGTGCTTGGCCGCCTGGTCAATATTGTCCGGGAACGGGAAGAACGCATCGGACCCCATTGAACAGCCTTTTGTGTCTTCGGCTGAATTTTTAAATGCGATAAAGCCGGACTCAACGCGATTCATCTGGCCTGCGCCTACGCCGATAAGTCTTCTGTCTTTTACAAGCGTTATAGTATTGCTCTTAACATGTTTGGCAGTAATCCACGCAATGCGTAAATCTTCGAGTTGTTCCTTATTGGGTTTTATTTTTGTCGGATAAGTCAGTACAGTAGGTTCCCATCCGATAAGGTCTCTATCCTGCAGGAGCATTCCGCCGATGATGCAGCGAACATCGAATTCGCCGCAATCAATTTTTGCTCTGTCGATTTGGGCGGTGGACATAATTCTTACGCGTTTGCCCCACGGCTTTAATGTTCTGATTGTCTCGATTGCGTCAACATCAAAGCCCGGCGCGATTAACACTTCCGCAAAAAATCCCGCAGCGCCTTTTGCCTTGCCGAACAATGAGTATGATTCCATAATCGTCGTCGCAAGAGCCTTATCGACTTTTCTGTTCAGGGCGATGATTCCGCCAAATGCGCTTGTAACGTCTGTTTCGTAGGCCTTTTGATATGCCTTGTGAATATCGTTGTCGATTGCGCAGCCGCAGGGATTTAAATGTTTTACAACAACTGCCGCCGGCTCTGAAAATTCCTTTGCAAGCTCGAACGCCGCGTTTGCATCCATCAGATTATTGAAGCTGATTTGCGTTTCGTCTTCCATAACTTTAGCGGAGGAAACGCTGACTTCGTCGTTCGGAGCGAGTTTATAAAACGCGCCGGTCTGGTGCGGATTTTCGCCATAGCGAAGTTCCATCTCTTTGTTAAGAGCAATGCTGATTCTTTCAGGATATCTTACGCCGGCCTGTTTATTGAGATATTTCGATATAGCCGCATCATAACTCGCGGTCATTCCAAAAGCGATTCGAGCAAAATCGCTTCTTGTCTTTTCGCTGACGCTGCCGCCGGACGATTTCATTTCGGCGATAATTTTTTCGTACTGGCAGGAGCTTGTAACAACCGTAACATATTTATGATTTTTCGCTGCCGAGCGAACCATACTTGGGCCGCCAATGTCGATATTCTCGATTGCGTCCTCGAATTTACAGTCAGGTTTGGCAACAGTTTTTTCGAAAGGATAAAGATTAATGCAAACCATATCGATTGGTTCGATGCCGTGCTTTTTCATTGCAGCCTGATGTTCGCTGTTGTCGCGGATGCTCAAAAGACCGCCGTGGATTTTCGGGTGCAGGGTTTTAACTCGGCCGTCCATCATTTCAGGAAAACCTGTAACCGAATCGATACTGACGACACTAATTCCCGCCTGCGCAAGCGATTTGGCTGTTCCGCCTGTGCTGATGATTTTGACGCCCATTGCCGCAAGATTTTTTGCGAATTCTGCGACACCGTTTTTATCTGATACGCTGATGAGTGCAGTTTTGATTTTCACATCCATTTGAATCGTTGCTCCTTAAGAAATTGAAAAATTGTAGATTGTAGATTGAAGATTATTATAAATATCCCGCCGCAGGCGTTCCTCAAATCTTCATTCTTCAATCTTAAATCTTAAATAATTTCGTACCTTCGTGGCTATTTTTTAATTGGTTCAATACATAATACTGCGTTGTCTTCCATTACATATATTTTGGAATCGTATGGATTTGTCGCAAAAGCCGTAACAGCCTCGAAATTAAGCGTGTAAAGCCTTTTGGCTGCCGCGTTGTCCATGACTTCACAAATATTCTTTTGGCTGATTACATAAGCCTTGCTGCCGTCTTCCGCAAGCAAATCTGCGCCGTCAGGTGAAAGCCATAGCTGTTTGCCGCTGTTTGCGTCAACGGCATACAGGCCTTTGTTGATGGCATACTGGTAAACGACCTTTTCTATTGCTCTTGCAGAAACGTTAAGAAAACTGCCGGTGTAAAACTTCCATAACATTTTGCCGCTGTTTGCGTCTATTTTGTAAAGGTTAGTATCCTTGCTGCTGACGTAGATTGAATCGTCTGTTTTTGTCAAAGCCGCCTCGATTGAACCGACGGCATCAAACTGCCAGAGTTTGATGGGCTGATTTGCGTTCATGCAATACACCTTGCCGCTGTTGGTAGCAAACACAATCGAATTATCATTTGCGATAACGCTTGTGATACCAGAGCGGTCATCAGGGTTAACTCTGAACACTTGAAACATATCACGCTGTAAAACGTGGAGTTGTTTATCCATACCGGGCAAATAAAAATATTTCGTGTTCACAGCAGGTCGTGAACTTATAGGGAATTCTATTTTATTTCTGAAAAGCTCATTGCCGCTTTGCAAATCAACCGCAAGCAGGTTGTTTGCCGCCGCGAAATAAACTGTATTATTAAAATCCACCGGCTGCGAAACAGGCAAATCTGCGTCTGCTGCCGAAATGCTGAAAACCGACCGGCCGTCGTTTCTATCCAAACAGAACAGATAATTGCTGTTCGTCAGGATATAAATATAATTGCCCAGAACAGTCATTTGCTGCACTTTTTCTTTGGGGTTTAGTGCAACGGCGCTTTGCCATACGGTATGAAGACTGGCTTCTTTAAGTAATGTGTCATTTATTTTTGCCGGCGATTGCGTCGGAATAATCATCAAAAATGTCAATACCGCCAGACATATTAAACAAGAATTTCTCAAAGTCATTCTCCATGAAAAAAATGTTATAGTATTATTCAATTGTATCTATGTAATCGCATAAATCCGCGTCGTTTTGTTTTTCAAATTGCATCATTTGTTCAATTCGTTCGATATCGTCGTTGATTCTGGTCGCCAGTTTAAAAATATAAGGCTGACCTGTAAGACGGTTCTTCAGGTCCTGATGCATCGGCTCCCATTTCCCGCCGTAAAGCTGACTTTTTAACACTATCAGCATTTTATGTTCGGCAGAAAGCCCCTTGACAAAGTCAGCAACTTTGTTGTCGCGTTTCTTTTCGTCGGTTTTTATACCGTCTTTTTCAGTGGTTTTGCCCATAGCGTCCCGAAAGCCCCCGATTCAATCGGGAACTGTATATCGCTGCTATGAAGGCAGCGACGTCTAAATCTTCGACTGATCAAGAATCAGGTCTTTGACTTTTCTGCTCGGCAGGTTTAACGCACCAAACGCGCCCGCTGCGGCCGAACGCAATTGTTCATTCGCATCGCGTGACGCAACTAAATTATAAATCTGGTCAATCTGTCCGTCGGGCAGTTGATTTGCGTTTACCTTTGCCGAAACCGCAAGAGATTCAAATCCCGCGATTCTTATTTCAACAGCGTTGCCTTCTTTTAATGCCAGCTCTGCGATTGCTCTTTGAGCGTCCGGGCTTGAAAGATATGCCAGTATCTGGCAGGCAATTATTTTCATTTCATCACGGCTGTCGCCGGTTGTTTTTACAAGTGCGTCCAAAGCGGCTGAAACATCGACCGCCGCATTTTTTGTCTCCGCAAGTTTCAGCAATGCCTGTGCCGCGCGAATAGCATAGCTGTCATTCTGTTCGGCAGACCAGTTTTCGCCTGCTGTATCGGTAATTGCTGCTGCCAGATTCTTAATTACGTATTCGCTTTCAGGAAATTTTTCTGTCGGTTCAGCCAATGCGACCGCTATCGCCGCAGTATATTTCACTGCTTTATCATTGTATGACAGGGCCTGTATCAGCGGCTGTGAAGTCTTATATCTGAACATAAGCGATTTTTCGCCTGCGTTGCGGGCAAGTGCCTCGACCGCGCCGAATACAACGACCGTATCACTGTCTTTGATTGCCCGCTCAAGTGCTTCGTGCAGATATTCCGGCCCGGTTGTAACAGCGTAAGTCATAGCATCGGCGTGTCCGGTGCCAAAATATGCCGGATAAGGAATATGTGTCGAGTCGATTCTGAATGCACAGGCAAGCCACAATGAAATAGCCTGACCGAAATCTTTATCCGCTCTCAATGCCCATTCACAGCTTCGCATTGTCATCAGTTCTGTGAAATTAGTTTTGCTGACCGCTTCGCGAATCAGGCCGCTGCTTTCCTTGCTCCAGAACCATACATTCGCGGTATTGCCTTCGGTAACAGGCATCAGCGAATCAGCCTTGTAATAATAATTATTTGCAGTCTGGAAAAACAGTTCAGCCGCTTTCTTATCAGCGATTGCTGCGTCGATTTGTTTCAACGAATCGGCTGCCAATTCACGCAATTGCTGCGACTTATCGTTTTCAACAATATATTTTAAATAGCCAAGTGCTTCGGAATAACCAATTTTGCCAAGTGCTCTGATTACTTCTGCTTTGATAGCAGGATTTTCCATTTCCAGAGATGCCGCCAACGGCCTTACCGCAGGTCTGCCGATTTCTGAAAGGGCAGATGCGATATTCGGAAATTCTTCTTTGCGCGATTCATCGGTCATTGCGCTCAACATGTATGGAATCGCGTATTCGCCTGAATTGCGAAGTCTTTCAATAGCGGTATATTTGCCGCGTACTGTACTGCTCAACCTTTTAATTTCTTCAACAATAATATCCGAAGCGGTGCGCCTCTGGTATCTGCCTTGTTCGATGATGTCGAGAATCTTCGCCGCAAGGGGGGAAAGCTGCGGATTATTCGCGTGCACTTTCACAAGTATCGCGTATCCCTTTGGATTGTCTTCGCTCAACTTCAGAAGCGCCAACGGGTCAGGATTGCTGTCGATTACTTTCTGCGCAAATCCGCCGGCAAGGTCATACCTTCCCAAAACCGTATAGTGCAGAAAATCATTCCAATTATCCGCGAGTTGATTGGATGTGGGTGTGGTGGATGATGGCTGGTTAGGCTCGGCATTAACCGTAAGTGAAGCTGATGCAATAATCAAACATAGTCCGCAAAACGTCAAAAAGTTTCTCATCTGCGCTACTCCGAACATACCTTTTGTTAAGGTAAGTAAAATAAAATAGATAATAAAGACAATAAAACAGTAAATACAACCATAATTGATTATAAATTATATGACTTAACTGTCAATTAAAAAGCTATTTATCGAGTTTTTTTTATTGCACTTGTATGTCTTTTTTATTAGGATTAGAGAAATTATGCGGTGGGGAGTTACTGTTGATGGATACTGTCGTTGTAAAAGGGTTGCTTTTTAGCCCAATCAAATTGGGGCTTCTTGTAGTCTGGGTATATGGTTGCATGTACTTAGTTCAGCGGTTTGAGTTCAGTCCCCTAATAGGCAATCGTTTTAAAGGGTGGATTAACCTCTTAATGCTCGTCGCGGCACCTTTTGTGTTGTTAGTGCTTTTATTGCTCGAAGTGCTCAAAAAAATCCAGGAAACCGGAATTTCGTTTGCCGAAGCAATCAAAAGCGCATTGGGCAGTGCGGTTCAATCCATAAAGTACACCAAACTCGGCGGGGCGAGGGGAAGTTCATCTATTATACTGCTCGACCCTTCCGGCAAGAACATCAATGAAGTTTACGGCGGGCAGGGCAACGACGATACCAAGCAAACTGTCGCCAGCACTGAAAAACTCATCGGCGACGCGGTTGAATTGCTCGCCAGCGATATACTGATAAATCCCATCGAAGGCTTCAATTACGATGTCCGTTTCAGAATTGACGGCATAATGCAGCCTTATACAAAACTTAGTCCGGAAATTTACGGTGCGGTTGTAAACAGTATCAAAGCGATTTCAAGTATGGATATTTCTGAAAAACGCAGGCCGCAGGATGGTGCGTTTGTTGCGAAGATTCCGAACGGCACTGTATCGTTCCGCGTCGCAAGCGCAGGCGTACTTCACGGCGAAAAGCTGTCCATAAGAATTTTGAATCAGAACCTTGCTCCCAAGACACTGCCGGAAATTGGTATGGACGAAAGGGCGTGCCAGGCAGTCAGACATGTTATGTCCAAAGACACCGGTATGATTATTATGTGTGGCCCGACTGGCAGTGGTAAAAGCACAACGCTTTACGCTATGCTGCGTGAAATAGATTTTTACGCGAAAAATGTAATTACAATCGAAGACCCTGTCGAGTATGTGCTTCCCGGCGCAGGCCAAATAGAAGTAAATCCAAAAGCGGATATTACATTCGCAAAGGCATTGCGCAGCATTTTACGTCAGGACCCGGATGTTATCTGTGTTGGCGAAATAAGAGATGATGAAACCGCATCGATTGCATTAAAAGCTGCTCAAACTGGCCATTTAGTGATAGCTACTTTGCACAGTAACAGCAACAGTGCTTCGCTTGTGCGTCTTTTGGATTTAGGCATAAGTCCGCTGCTGATGGCTTCAGGTCTTGATTTGCTGGTTTCGCAAAGACTCATTCGCAAACTTTGCGATAACTGCAAAAGACCTGCAAATATGAGTGAAGCCCAAAGGGCGGCATTTCAGAAGAAAAACATCGACACATCTCGAATATACGAAGCTGCCGGCTGCAGTAAATGCCATAACACAGGTTACAAAGGTCGAATCGGAGTATTTGATGTAATGTTAATCGACGCTGCGATAAAGAATAAAATCTCTACCGGCGATATTGCCATTATAACTGCAGAACACAGTGATGAAAAAATGAAAGCAACTTTGAACAGACAGGCGTTGCGGCACGTAATTGCCGGAGTTACATCGCTTGAAGAAGCAAAAAAAGTAACAAGTAATTAGAAAAAAACGGTGCCAGGAGTCGTTTCTGTAAGGAAAAGAAAATGTCAACAATAATCGCGATAATCATAGCGGCCGTATTTGGTTTATGGGGATACCATAAACGGCTGTATCCTATGTGGGCGTTTCTTTTCAATGTCCTGATAGCAACGTATTTAGCCCTTGTTTTAACGCCTGCCGTTTTGGAAATCAAAGCGGTGGGGGAGTTGACAGGTTTTCTCGGCACGTGGACAAATGCTGCGGTTTTACTGGCTATTTGGGGTTTATACCTCGCCCTTTCGCAGCTTTTAAGTTTTTATTATCTGACGAATACATATTGCGTTTCGTTTCCAAAATTTGTCGATGACTTCGGCGGCGCACTATTAGGCTTTGCGGGCGGATACATCACGGCAAATATATTATTGTTCGCCCTTGCGGTTTCGCCGTTGAATGAAAATTCCCTTACACAGAAATTCATACCAGATAATGACGGCCGTGCCATAGTTAAGGCTTGCCGGTACATTTCGTCATTTTCGCTTCAGGGCATTGATGACAATCTGCTGAAGGCAATTGAAAAAATCAAGACCTCATACGCCAAAACTAAACCTGTCGAGCAGCAAACACTGCCTGCGGATGATTCAAATAAGCCGGCGTTAGTTGCCGAAGAAAATACGGACAGCAACCAGATTGTCATTGTTGAGCCAAATAATACCGGTCAGCAAATAGTCCGGGAACCCATAAAACTGGAAGACATAAAAATCATCCCTGCCGACACTAATAAAATTATGGATGTCAATACCAATACAAACACCGAAACAAAACCGGCTGAAATAATGGTACCTGTCGAAAGAGGTATGGAATTGCAGCAGAGAAATAGACGCACAGAGCACAAACTCGAAAACCCGCTTAAATAATCCCGTGTGGGCAACGAAATGAGAACGCTTAACAGCAACACCTTGCCTTACGATGAGAACGGCAATCAAACCGCCGCTCCGAAAGATGCTTCAACCTCTATGACATTAGAATACAATTGGGATAATAAACTGCGCAGTGCAGTAGCCGGTGCAAATACTATTGACATCAAATACGACCCGGCTGGCAATCGTGTCTATAAATCCTCTGTGGGCTCTGTGTCCTCTGTGGCTCGCAAATACATCGTTGATGTGGTTGGCGATTTGCCGGTGATACTTATGGAAATCGATTCTGCTGATATGAGCATTAAGAAATGCTGCATCTACGCCAACGCAGAAATTTTATCCGAACACGATGGCGGTTACAATGCAACGCAGTATTATTATCTGCATGATAGATTGGGTTCAATTCGTCAAGTAATTACCTCTGTGGGCTCGGTGGCTAAAACGTTGACGTATAATCCTTTTGGCGAAACTATTGAATCTTATGGCGATTTCTCTACTTCGTGGCAATTCACAGGTCAATATTTGGATTCCGAAACCGGCCAATATTATCTTCGCGCAAGACAATATTCGCCGTATCTTTCACGGTTTACTGGCAGAGATTTGATTGTTGGGCAATTTGAAAATCCACTGACACTGCATAAATATCTGTACTGTCAAAACGATCCATTAAATAATTATGATTTAAATGGTCTGTGGAAAGAATATATTCATCAAGAGTTTGGAACGCTTGGTTCGGGCAAGCCTGGTTCATTATTTGATTATGCAAGATTGGATAAAGATTATCCTACTACGGATTTAAAACATTATAATGAATGGGCTAAATATCACTTTATGAGTCGTGAGCAGGTAAAGCCATATTTACTTACATCAATCGCTTTCGGGTTTACAAGGGGATTTGAATATAGTATGCATGCTTGGCAGGATTCGTATGTTCATTGGGATAATGGTTTTAGATGGGAAAGTGGTGGACATGGTTTAGATTCTCTTGTTAGAGGTTTAACCGGTCGTCCGGATGTTGATCTGCATACAAAGGAAAATGATAATGTTTATCAAAGTTGCAAAAAGACAACGGGAACTTGGGAAGAGCTTTGGTTGATGTTTAATGACGAACATGGACTTTACAAAGGTTTCAGCGAATTTAGCAAGATGGATGCTCTTATGCGAACTTGGAGATATGAAAGAGATGATTTTGGCAAACTTATTAGCGAATACTAATAGGGGTATATTATGATTGCAAAAAAAATAATAATAACTGCATCAATATTTTTGTTGGTATGTGTGGTAAATATAAAGGCTATTCAAGTTGTACAGCAAAAAATCATTGCTGAAAAAGTGAATGACTGGGATATGCATTGGACCAAAATGGTTTTTGATAATAGTGATAATGTATTGATTACGATGAAAGGTCTTTTTTATATAGGCGACAATTTAACAAATACAAGAAATTTAAGTGAATATTGTTGTGATATTTTGGGGGGCTATGTAAAAGATAGTCGATTTTATGTGGCAATTAATGATATACATAAAACTAATGTTTACAAAATTCAAAATAAGATAGAACTTGAAAGTTGTATTGAACCCAAAATTTCCGAGTATCACGATTATGATGGAGTTATTCTAGTTCCTGAAGAGAATTATTATTATCTGTTTGGACATTATACAAAGGTTACATTTAACCCACTTGAAAGCCTTGAAAGAATTGCAGCTAATGGCCGAGTTACATCGTTTAAAAAACCATTTTTAGCTAAGATTGAAAACAGTAAAATTACTCGTACTATAAAATTGAATTATGATAGCGAAACAGAAGAATCTTATGTTATCCGGGAAGCTATAGCTGGAAAAGGTTCAATTCATTTTTTTGGTTTCAGAAATATAGATATACCTTGGATGAAAGATGGACATTTTCCTTCAACTCAAGTTGTTGATTCAGGAACAAATGGTTATGCATATAAAACGCACCAATTTGACGGAGGGGACTATTACCAAGGAAGGCCAATTAAACAATCCATTATCTTACACTATTCAGATTATAATTTGCAAAAAGGTAAGAACACAAGAAATTATACAATATATGAAAATATACCCGGATATGATTCTACAGCAGATACTTACTCTGATTACGGTGTATTATCTGCTGATAGCCAAGATAAAAATGTTTATTCTGTATTTACATGGGTTAAATGGCAAAGGCATCATGCCGGTTCTACAATGGTGAAGTATGAAGGGCTAAAGCATAAAGATGGATTTAATTTAAGCGATGTCAATTCGAGCATTTATTTTTGGCAATGCGATGAAAAATCTTATGGCAAAGCTGAAAAAATCGCTGATGGCTTTTGCCCATTAGTTAGAGCAGACCAGTTTGGCAGGGTTCACATTTTTTATGTTGACCGAAATGGAAATGTTATCCAGAAAGTCAGAACAAATGGCAAGTGGAGCAATGAAAAAATTATATTAAATGGTGTTAACGCCAAGCCAATTATTTATACAAAATATTCCTATTCAGTTGAAGATAGCGAACGACCTGAAGCGATTCTTTACACGAAATTTATAGCGGCTGAATTTGATAGCGAAAACAATTTGCATATAGTTTATCCGACAGCCGAAGGCATAGTTTATACAAAAATGAAATTGGAATAATTACATAATATACTTGAGGGCAAGAATGAAAAATATATTAACGAATAAAAAGTTTATAACAGCGGGAATTTTTGGAATAGCTGTAGTAGTTTTGGCAGGTGCGGTTTTGATTTATTGGCCTGCGGAAAAGCCGGCAGTCGAAAAGCCTAATACGGTTTCGGACGTGGATTCCCGCCTGCGCGGGAATGACATAGAACGCAATGATGGCATCGTGCGTGCGGACAGTAATACAAATGGGAATGCCACTGTGCAGAAGAATAAGATTGCAGAGGTGAGTAAAACTCCCAAACAGCCTTTGCCTGCGGTTGCAAACCCAAAACGGGCATATCAATTATCAAAAACATCACAGATTCCAATGTCTCAAACGCAGGGTCAGCAGATGGCGGCAAATGATACAGGTTCTATGCAGCAAAGACGTAATCTGCAAAGGCAAAGGTTTAAACCGGTATTTGAAAATAAGCCTGTGCAGGCGGTAACGCCGGAGGTAGCCAACGCTATCAGACAATAGCATCGGCGGCGATAATAAATCCCTGAACCGAAACACGTTTGAATTGAATTTATAGGAAATTTTCAACGTCCCATAATACATGTTATGTTTCATTCAGCGAAAGGGGGTGAAAATGCTATAAATGCGTTATAATGATTTGTTTGCGGCTATACAGACCATTTCGCCGAGCATATTCCAGCACGAATACGCACGGTCAACCAGACCCATATTCTGAAGTGTTTCGTTCAGCGTTATCATAGTTACGTCAGTTTCTGATTCGTCAAGATGTTCTTTTTTGGTCGCCTGAATAGCGTTAATGAATGCTGACCTGTTGCAGTATAAAAGCGCAGTTTTGTAGTGCAGTGCGATAAGTTCGCGGCTGACGTTGTTGGCTGTACTCAAATATATTAGTGCCCTTTGTTTTTCTCCGAGTTCTGTCTTGCAAATTATTTGCTTCGACAGGGCGCGGTAGTTTGTCTCGTTTTGGCGGATGATATTGGAAAACTTATCGGCTGCTTGCGCGAAATTGCCGTGTTTCATCAGGATTGAGCCCAGAGCGTAGCCGACGGATAAATTTCCTGTGTTATGGAAATATTCTCTCGCAAGCGTATCAAGGACTATATTGTCCGACTCTTTTTTATCGATATCGCTGCAGTTTACAGAATTTAATCTAAGACGGGCGGTCTCGCTCAATAAAATGCTGCTGTTTTGGTTGATTGTAGCCGCGAGTTTCAGCGTTGACCAGGCGTCTTCATTTTTGCCGAGTTTTTTCTGTGCTTTCGCAAGGCCTATATACGCGTCAACGATTTCATCATTTATCGCGCCTGCACGGTTGAACATCCCCGCCGCCAAAGACATATTGCCGTTGGCCATGTGCAGACTGCCGAGTTTGATATATGCCGCAAGATAATTTGGTTCTAATTTTATGGCTTTTTCATAGGCGACGACAGCTTGCGCAAAATCGTCGGCCTTAATGAAAATTCCCGCCTGCTGGATGTATAATTCCGCGGCAGTCGGCTGTTTTTCTATCAGCTCATTCAGATAGTTAATTGCCTCGTAAGGGCCCTGCTGGTCAATAATTTCCTGTATCTTTTCCTCTTCCGACGGCGGAGTGCTGTAATTGTCCGGATGCACTAAAATAGCGTTGCTGAATGCCTCGCCGGCTGCATTGTAATCGCCTGTCTCAAGGTATAAATAGCCCAGCAGTACAAACGTTTCAATATCGTCAGGATATTCCTGGATCTGTCTTCTATACTCCTGAATCACCCTTTCGATTTGACCATTTTTATAATAAATAGCCGCAAGTCTCTGTCGCGGAAATTCGAGGTAATTCTTGAACTTCAGGCAATCCTGATAAAACTCTATTGCCTCGGCCTCTTTATCAAGCCGTTCATAACAATGGCCTAAAGCATACAATGCCAGCGTGTTCGTCGGCTGCTTATAATAAATCGTCTGAAGATTCTCTATCGCGCCTTTTAAGTCTGATTTTTCAAGGCATAGAGCCGCCGCACACATCCGCCCTATTGTACAGTCTGTAAATTCAAGCAAGTATTGGGCCGTTCTTTCCTCGGCTATATCAAAACTCGCAACAGATATAAGGTCGAGGATTTCCTCTATTCGGTCACTGTTGGCATTAGACTTGTTCATAGTCTCTATCCATTGCCACAGCAAACCTGCAGTATTTACGGCTATTGCCCTGCCGAGAATTTCAAGCAATTTTGACATAGTATCCTAAAGTTAAATCAATAATAAAGCTTCTTTTGTATCGACTGGCCGGGTACCCGTCTTAATCGGTTTAACCTAAAAAACGGTTTTTTAACTTAAAAATCAGGCTTTTAGGTTGGAGTTGTGCCGAGTATAGGGACTTTCAGTGCCAAATCGCAAAATTGTGGAGGTGAAAACTCACCAAATCCGGCCTTTCTGTGCCCTGTCTGCCCTGCCGGAACAAAAAATGTTAACGGCACTATTGCTAAAAAACTTCCGCGATATATATTGCAGATATGTTAATCACCACACAACCCGATACCTTTGAAAAGCTCCAGCTTTTGAGTCGGGATTCACAATACGACCTAGCCTGCGCGTGCGGCTCAACCAAAGACAGCCATCGAACACGCGGCGGACACGGCAAGTGGATTTATCCGATAACTCTGCCGGACAGAGGCAAAAGCGTACTTTTTAAAACCCTGATTTCCAATGTCTGCTCAAGCGACTGCAAATACTGCCCCCTGAACAGAAATTCGGATGTCAGACGCTGCACTTTGGGCAGCGAAGAGATTGTAAATACCTTTCTCGATTATTATAACCGCAAAGAAGTCTTCGGCCTGTTTTTATCAAGCGGGATAATAGGGACGGCCGAGGCAACGATGGACAGACTGATTACCGCCGCGGAAATCCTGCGGAAACGACATCAGTTCAAAGGCTATATTCACCTGAAAATCCTGCCCGGCTCAAGCCCTGCTGCTATCGAAAAAGCCCTTTCGTTGGCATCGGCAGTTTCGCTGAATATCGAAACGCCCGGCAAGGAATTTATGGGCAAACTATCGAGCCAAAAAGACTTTATACGCGATATCGTCGAGCCGATGAAACTTATCAGCAGATTAATAAGCGAACATCGCCGAAGAATTAAACAAACTACGCAGTTTATCGTCGGTGCCGCCGGCGAAGACGACCGGCAAATCGTAAATTATACTTCCGCCCTGTATGACAAAATCGGTCTGAACAGGGTGTATTTCTCGGCATATCAGCATATAAACGACGCAAACGATGTTGCCACCCCAAAACAGGATGGTTTTGTCCGTGAGCACAGACTTTATCAGGTTGATTTTCTGTTTAGAAAATATAATTTTTCCCAATCCGACATTATATACGACCAGAACGGTCTATTATCAAAAGATTTCGACCCCAAAGAATTATGGGCTCAAAAACATCCCGAATTTTTTCCTGTAAACGTAAATACGGCCGATAGATACAAACTTTTAAGAGTCCCCGGTTTAGGGCCGAATACTGTGGATAATATTTTATATAAAAGAAAATTATCCAAAATCCGGTCAATTGACGATATAAGTAATTGCAGTAAGAGATTGTTAAAAGCATCAAAATACCTCAATTTTGGCTGCCAGGTTAAAAATAAAGTGTTTTTATTTAATTTTTAACTTGAAATTAGCAAAGAAGTTACTAATATTCTCTACTTCTGTCGTAAGTAATAAGAAATATAGTTTTTCAAAAAAAAAGGTTGTGAATTTTATATGATTAAAGTCAAATCTCGCGCCGGCGAGTCAGTTGAACAGATGGTTAAGCGTTTCAAAAAGATGTGCGAAAAAGAAGGCATCATCAGAGATATTAAGCGCATAAGCTACTATGAAAAACCGTCTGAAAAGAACCGCAGAAGAAGACGCAAAGCCGCCAGATCTGCAAAGTTCTCCAGCAGATACTAATAACTGCAAGTTATTTTCAAATATCCTAAAACCGGATGCGCAATGTGTCCGGTTTTTTTATTTATGCCCCCCTTTCGTCAAGTCTGCGCACGGGAATTCCTGCGCAAATCTTGCATACTGGCCCCTCTGATTTTGTTTTCGAGGCAACAAAATCCTGAAGAAACAGGGGTTTCCGCTTCGCTCCAACGCATTATTACACGTAAAAAGTCATCAAATTGTGCATATTTAAACGTGAATTGCGCATATTTAACCCCAAAAACACCTGACTTGCGCAAATTTAAACGGAAAAAGATTCAAAATCAGTTATTTTTGATAATTTTCGGCAGCAAAAATCAAATAAATGACAGAAAATAGCAGTAAATCAACATAGAAATGACAGAAATTCACAAAAAATCAGCGTTTAGAATACAGAATTCAGTAGACGGTAGACAGAATAATGAAGCGGTCTCGTAAGTAAAAAAACTAAGAGTGAAAATTGTTGTAACATGCAGGAATTTTAAAATTTCGTAATACTTTGGCTGTATGTTTTAATTAGAAAAAAGGGTACCCCGCTTCGCTTATGGGTTTTCGCTACGCTCAAACAAACTCTTTCGTGCCGAAAGCGGCTAAACAATCTATTTACCCCTCGCTGACACTTACGCAGGGTTTTCGACGTTCATGGCTCTGAAAGTTTCAGGCATTGTCCTCAATGGATTTTCTTTTATTCCTGAAAAAGTTTTGCAGCATTGCTGCACAGTCTTCGCCGAGTACATCTTTTGTAACTTCGAGTCTGTGATTGAGTCTGGTGTCTTGTACGATGTTGTACAAACTGCCGCAGGCGCCGGCTTTCGGGTCACTGCAACCAAAAACTAACCTGTCGAGTCTTGCCAGTACCAGTGCGCCCGCACACATCGGGCACGGTTCAAGCGTAACGTAAATCGTGCAGCCGTGAAGACGCCAATGGCCGACGTGTTCTGACGCCGCGGTCAAAGCGATTATCTCCGCGTGCGCTGTCGGGTCGTTAAGATGATGACGCTGATTATACCCCTTGGCGATAATTTTATTTTCTTTAACGATTACCGCACCGACCGGCACATCCTCATTTTCCAAAGCGGTATACGCCTGGTCTATCGCGGCTTTCATAAAATATACGTCTTTGTCGTCCATATCATAATTTTACTTAAAATTCGGCAGATTTTAAAGATAATTCTGATATAATGCTCTGTTTTCAACAGGCAAAATTAATATGGCAGTAATCGGAATGCAGGATGTGAGCATAGGCTTTGGCGGAAGGCCGTTGCTCGAAAATATAAACATACAAATCAACGCCGGCGACAGGATATGTCTGCTGGGGCGAAACGGCGTGGGTAAAACTACGTTTATGAAACTCATAGCCGGTGAGGTCATACCTGAAAAAGGCGATGTTTCACGTTCGCCGAAAATGTCTATTACCTGTCTGATGCAGGATGTGCCGGGCAATCTTAAAGGCACTGTTTTCGAGCTTGTTTCCGAAGGGCTTGGCGAATGCGGAAGATTGCTTGCCGAATATCATATTGTCAGTCATCAACTCGCGACAGACCACGAAAGTCCGACACTGCTCAATAAACTCGAAGCTATTCAGCACGGTATCGATTCGCAGGACGGCTGGCAGATGGATAAATATGTTGCCGACATCATTCAAAATATGGAGCTTGACGCCGACGCATCAGCGGAAAGTTTATCTGCCGGAATGAAAAGACGCGCGCTGCTTGCGCAGGCTCTTGTGCGTCAGCCTGATGTGCTGCTGCTGGACGAGCCGACAAACCATCTCGATATAAAAACCGTCGTGTGGATAGAAGCATTTCTGGCAAATTATAAAGGCACGCTGATTTTTGTAAGTCATGACCGCGTATTTGTGAAAAAACTCGCGACACGAATTTTTGAGTTCGACAGAGGGCAAGTTATAAACTACTCGTGCAATTATGATACTTTTCTTGTTCGCAGAGATATAGCCAACGAAGCACGAGAAAAAGAAGAATCGCTCTTTGATAAAAAACTCGCTACCGAAGAAGTGTGGATTCGCAAAGGCATAAAGGCACGGCGGACACGCAATGAAGGCCGAGTGCGGGCGTTGAAAAAAATGCGTGACGAACGACATCAGCGGCGGGAAGAAACCGGAAACGTTCGCATCCAATTGCATCAGGTTCAGCAGTCCGGCAGATTAGTAATTGAAGCGAAGAATATTTCGTTCGCATATCAGGCGGATAGGCCGCTGATTACAAATTTTTCAACCACTGTTATGCGCGGCGACCGAATCGGCATCATCGGGCCTAACGGTTCGGGCAAGACTACCCTGCTGCGGATACTGCTGCAACAACTCGAACCGCAAAACGGCTCGGTGCGACACGGAACAAATCTTGAAATCGCGTATTTCGACCAACTGCACGCAGAACTCGATTACGATAAATGCGTTTATGAAAATATCGCAGGCGGAAATAAAACTATTGAAATCAACGGAGCACGGCGGCATATAGTCGGCTATCTTCAGGATTTTCTGTTCACGGCGGAACAATGTTTAGCGCCCCTGTCGAATCTTTCCGGAGGTGAACGCAACCGACTACTGCTGGCGAGACTTTTCACGCAGCCGTCGAATCTGCTGATTATGGACGAACCGACCAACGACCTTGATGTCGAAACGCTTGATTTGCTCGAAGAAGTTTTGCTCGACCATCCGGGTACCCTGCTGCTTGTCAGTCACGACCGGCAATTTTTAAATAATGTTGTTACAAGCATAATCGAAGTTGAAGGCAACGGGGCTGTGAACGAATACGACGGCGGATACGACGATTATCTGCGGCAGAAAAAACAACTGGCTAAAGCAGATGCGGAGGCGGAGGAAGTTAAGACACAACCAAAAGTCGAACCGAAAACACAGGTGCGGAAATTAAGCTATAAAGAAAAACAGGAGTTGAACGCCCTGCCGAAAATTATCGAAAAATTGGAAAACGAACAAAAACAGTTACACGAAAAAATGGCCGATGCGTCGATTTATAAAAATGGTGCAGAAGCAGCGGCAGTCGGCACAAGAGCGGCAGAATTAAAAAAACTTCTGGAAACTACCTATGCACGCTGGCAGGAACTTGAAGAATTGAAATAAAAAACCCTCAACGTGCAGTCGAGGGTTTCAGGAGGAAGAAGAATTATTTTTTATATTTACTTGCCGTAAATTAATTTCAACTGTTCTTCGGTCGGCATTTTCGGATATCGTTCACCTTTGGGGCCGACAAATTCGCCGTTTTCCTTTTTCAAGGCAACTACCGTTTTTGTGCCGTCATTTTTTGTAATCTCAAAATTCAATTCGCTTGTGTTGTTACTGTCCGGAACGCCATACAATGCCTTGAGTTGCTCTTCGGTCGGCATTGTGTTGTACTTTTCGCCTGCGGGGCCGACATAACCATCACTGGTTTTCTGCAAAGTTATCGGCGTCTTTGAGCCATCAGAAGCTGTGAGCCAAACCACGGTGTTGTCGTTTTCAACTTTTTCGACTTTATGGCCGTAAATCATTTTCAACTGGTCTTTTGTCGGAACTGCCGCATAATGCTCGCCTTTTGGTCCGATGTATTCATCGCCGTCTTTGTTCAGCACTATCGGCAGATTTTCGTCAACCCACACTGTTACAGAATTTTCAGCAGGCGCATTTGTTTTTAAACCGTATTGAGCGCGAAGCTGGTCTTCTGTCGGCATTGTTGCATAATATTCATTTGACGGCCCGACAAAGCCATTGCCGGAAGGCGTCAGTGTAATCGGTGTTTGCGAGCCATTGTCGTTGGTAATCCATACTGTAAAATTCGCTGGTTTTGCCTGCACTGTACGTACGCCATAGAGAATTTTTAGATCATCTTCGCTCGGCATTGTTGCGTAATATTCGCCGCGAGGACCTTTGTAGCCGCCTTCACTGGTGCGTGTAAGCTTGATTTCTGTTTTCGAGCCGTTGTCGTTTGCAATCCAGACAACCGCAATTTCAGTCGGTGCCGGTGCGGGAGTTTGAACAACAACCGTTTTTTCTACGACGACAGGTCTTTCCACAACAATCGGTGCCGGCGCAACATAAACCGGAGCAGGCTCAACGTAAACTACCCGCTGCGGCGGATAAACATAAACCCGTTCAACCGGAGGCGGAGCGATAATCAAATCAATATTAAAACCCCAACGCGGGCCGTGTCCCCAATGTCCGCCATGTCCATGGTAACCGCCATGATGACCTGCAAATGTATATGCGGGAATCGCTAAAAAGGCGAGTGCCGCTATTAATATTATAAACGTTTTCTTAAACATTGTAGTTCCTTTCAGTCTATTATTACTATTGTTTTTTTCAGCTTTCCTATGCTTGCTATATTAGTGTATTGCATTTATCAATGGTAACATACTATTGAGCGGCAGCAATATATGTGCTGGTCAAAGCAGGAGTTACATAAACGAATCTTAACTGCTGCTCTGTCGGAACAGTCAGGTAACGCTCGCCATTTGGGCCGAGATACGTTTCGCCGTCACGGGTAATTACCACGATTTTCTCCACGCCGTTGATTTTACCGAGATAGAAAATGATGTTGTTTCTTACCGGTGGCGGTGAATAGACGCCATACAACGGCTTGAGCTGCTCTTCTGTCGGCATTGCCTGATAGCACTCGCCCTTGGGGCCAATGTAGCCCGCGGCGGTTATGGTCAGCCTAACTTCTGTTTTGGAACCGTTGTTGTTTGTAATCCAGACGGTAACAATATTTGTCTGTATCGGCATTGGTTGCATTATTATCTGCTGCGGATAGGCAGCAGGTCTGAAACGCGGATGGGTATAATGGTGAAAATGTCTGGCTCGGATGTTGTCGAAAGCAAAGATGTTTTCTGTTAATAACGCAATCACTAACAACGCAACTAAATCTATTCTCTTTGCCATTGTAAACTCCTTTCAAATTAATCCATGTCTGTAATAACGGTGTATGGAGTTTGGGCACAGTAACAAAATAAAATGACAAAGCAATTTTGTGTGTTTTAGGTTACTTAACCAGATTTTTGAATTCTTCGATGAGCCGTTTGGTGTATTTGCCGGGTTTGCCGTCAGCAATGGTTTTGCCGTCAAATTTCACGACCGGCACAACATCTTTGCTCGAAACCGCAATGAAAAGTTCGTCGGCTTTTGTGCACTGTTCGGGGGTAATCTGCTTTTCCATCAGCTCAAGGCCGGCGTTTTTGTAAATCTTCATCACAAACAAACGCGTTACCGATGGCAAAATATTTATCGCCAGCGGTGAAGTATGCAGCTTATTCCCAAAAATTTCGAAAAACGCACTCGATGAGCCTTCTGTAACAAATCCCTTGTCGTCAACGAATATCGCTTCGTCGCAGCCTGCTTTGTGCGCTTTACGTTTGGCCAGTACATTGGGCAGTAAATTGAGCGATTTGATATCACAGCGTTTCCACCGAGTGTCGGGAGTTGTAATTACGGCAATGCCCTTCTGCTTTTGCTCGGTTGCTTCTTCCAGTTCCGAGATAATCAAAAAGAAACGAGGAGTAAGGCCTTCGGCGGCATGGTCGCGAACGCCTGCGCCGCGTGTTATATGAAAATATATCTTGGCGTTGGAAAAGCCGGTCTTTTCCCATGTGGAAACGACCTTCCCGCGGATGTCGTCCACGTCGACGCCATCAATCTCAATCTCCGCAAGCGAACGCTTGAAACGAGCCATGTGCTCGTCCAACGCGAAAAGTTTGCCGTTGTAACTTCGCAAAACTTCGTAAACGCCATCACCAAAGAATGTACCGTAGTCCTGATGAGCTAAATCGAGTTTGTCCGCCTCGATGAGTTTATCGCCAATCATAGCAAGCTGCATCTTTATAAAATCCTAAATCCTAAGTATTCAAATCCTAAAATATATTAAATACGAAAAACTAAACTAATCCATTATCGTCTTTACTGTCTTCGCCGTCAATCTTCCATTTTTCAGATTCGTCGATATCGCCCATTTCCCGCTCCATGTATTTGAAAATCTTGTCCTGCAAAGGTGCAATCTTCTCCTGCCACTGCTGCATCCCCCTGTATGAGACCAAAAGCATATCCAGGCGAATTAATTGCCATTTAGCGATACATTCCGGCTCTTTAATGTTAATAAAGGGGTCGCATTTGAAAGTTCGCCGGTTATCAGCACCCATCTCACAAAACTCACAGTCTTTACATTGTATCATTACCGCACCTGAAAAAATAATAATTAGGTACTTGCAAAAATTCATAAAACATTATATCTTATCCCCTTAAATAAGTTTACGAAAATATTAAAAAAATTATCTTTGGAGTATATTGGTAATGGCTAAGCCGCGTAGAAGACGTAAAATAGGAAGTAAAAAGAGACACCAGAAATGGAAAATCAGGCATCGTAAGTAATGGATTGTGTTAAAGGGCAACAGCTTGTTTGTTGCTTGTTTATCGCAGTTCTATTATGTATAGATGGGCTATTCGTCCTGATAAACTGGTTTGATACGCCGGCTTTAGTGTGGGCTTTGCGGTTTCGTTAAATACAACTTGCAGCAGTCTTACTGTGTCTATGTCCATACATTTAGACAAAGGCCAATCTGAAAGCAATTAAATGGAAGCATTTATAGCATCTCTCTTTTTTGTCGTTCTTGCAGAAATGGGAGACAAAACGCAACTGCTTGCGATGGCTTTCGCGACCAAATACAAAGCACACAAAGTTCTTATCGCAGTATTTATCGCTACCATCATCAATCATGCTCTGGCGGCATACACCGGCCGGCTACTATCTGCGGTTATGCCAATGGACATAATCAATCTAATCGCGTCGCTGTCTTTCATTGGCTTCGGTCTGTGGACAATTCGCGGCGATCAGCTTCACGGCGAAGACAAAAAAGAAACACGATTCGGCCCAATAATTACCGTAGGCATCGCGTTTTTTCTGGCGGAAATGGGCGATAAAACTCAACTGGCAACCGTGAGCCTTGCGGTTGAATATAATAACACATTCAACGTGCTGATGGGGACTACGCTTGGAATGGTAATCGCCGACGCAATAGGAATTATCATCGGCGTCGTAATGCACAAACATATTCCTGAAAAAGCAATCAAATGGACCGCAGCGATTATTTTTATGATATTCGGATTTGTCGGAATACACAATGCCTTGTCCTCAAAATTAAATCCTTTATACGTTTGGGGCATTATCGCGGGTCTGGCCGTCTGCACAATTCTCACGGCCGATCGTTTTAGAAAATAAGGTAGATTCTAAAGCCCTTTCCCCTTATAATACACAAAGTCTAATTTATATAGGAGGTACAATGACAGACTATTCAATAAGCTCAACCGGCGAAAAATTCCCTATCCCAACCAAAGACCAATATCCGTCAGAACTTGAAAGAGTTCGGAAGCTTGCGGACTCGGCACGTAAAGACGGCAAAGAAGTTGTCGTTGTTATGGGCGTCGGGTTTGTTGGCGCAGTTATGGCGGCTATCGTCGCCGATACAGTAGATAAAAAGACCGGCAAACCGTCAAAATTCGTTATCGGCTGTCAAAGGCCAAGCGCAAGAAGCTATTGGAAGATTCCAATGCTCAACAAAGGCGTATCTCCCGTTAAGGCTGAAGACCCTGAAGTTGACCCAATGATATCCCGATGCGTTAATGACAAGAAAACACTAATCGGCACATACAACAGCGATTGCCTCGAACTGGCGGACTGTGTTGTGATCGATGTGCAATGCGATTATCTGAAAAAAGACCTGGGGCAACTGCGGACAGGCACAACCGATATGGCCGCACTCGAGGCGACGATGAAGACTATCGGCCAAAAAATTCAGCCGAAATGTCTTGTGCTCATCGAGACAACAGTAGCGCCGGGAACAACGGAATTTGTAGCATGGCCGATTTTGAAGAAAGCCTTTCAGGCACGCGGCATTAAGAGCGAACCATTGCTGGCACACAGCTTCGAGAGAGTAATGCCTGGCAAACAATACGTCGCTTCCATTCGCGATTTCTGGCGAGTATGTTCAGGCTGTAACGCTGAAGCACGCGCAAGAGTTGAAAAATTTCTGCGGGAAGTACTCAACACCGAAAAATTCCCGCTGACCGTTATGGACAGACCCATTGAATCTGAAACAACGAAGATTATTGAGAACTCGTATCGCGCTACAATACTCGCGTTCTTAAATGAATGGTCCATTTTCTCCGAACGCAACGGCGTTGATTTGATAAAAGTTATCAATGCCATCAAAATGCGTCCCACGCATAGTAATATGATATTCCCCGGCCCCGGCGTCGGCGGATATTGTTTGCCGAAAGACGGCGGTTTGGGTTTTTGGGCATACAAACACATTCTCGGCTTTGAAGATGATATTTTCAAGATGTCAACGATGGCAATTGATATTAACGACACTCGCGGCCTGCACGTTACAACGCTGACTCGCGATGCGCTCCGGAATATGGGCAAATATATCGCCGGCGCAAAAGTGCTGCTGTGCGGTGCGAGCTATCGTCAGGATGTCGCCGACACAAGATACAGCGGTTCGGAAATAGTTGTACGCAAACTGACTGAAATGGGAGCCGATATTGCAGTTCACGATCCATACCTCGAACACTGGTATGAATTCGAACAACAGGATACATATCCGGCTGTTGGACATTCATGGTCGAGATTTTTCAGGAACCAGGAACACTTAAAGGATATTCACGTACAAAGCAATCTTCAGGAATCGCTTAAAGGTGCTGAAGTGCTGATTCTTGCTGTGCCGCACGAGCCTTATCTAAAACTGAATCCTGACGAAATTGTCAAATGGGCAGGCGCACCAATCGCAGTTGTTGATTGCTTCGGCATTCTCGACGACGCCGCTATCAAGCGTTATTTCGAATTAGGCTGCGAAGTGAAGGCACTCGGTCGCGGACATATTCAGCGAATTAAAGAATCTGTACGTAATAAGAAATAAATACGAAATTCGGAAATGAGTAAAAAAATTCTGGCAATCGTCGGAACATATCGCAAAGGCGGAATTACAGATTCGGCTGTCGATGAGATACTGTCGGCGGCACAAGAAAACGGCTGCGAAACAGAAAAAATTTACCTGCTCGATAAACATCTTGAATTTTGCACAAACTGCCGAAAATGCACGCAAATGCCCGGCGAACACTATGGCAAATGCGTTCTTAATGATGATTTGGACGAAATTCTTCAGAAAATAGAAAACGCAGACGGTTTCATTCTCGCTTCGCCCATCAATTTTTACAATGTTACCGCCCTTATGCGGAAATTCATCGAAAGACTTGTTTGTTTTGCTTATTGGCCGTGGGGAAAATCGGCGGCACCAAAATTAAGAAGCAAAGTGTGTACCAAAAACGCTGTTTATATAACTGCCACCGCGATGCCGGCAATTATGCAGATATTATTAACCGGCGGGCCGAGAATTTTGAAAACTGTCGCGAAACTTCTGGGAGCTAAAAAAGTAATTCCGCTGGTTATCGGCACAGTCGCGGCCAATGAAAAAGAATCTCTGCCGAAGAAATATGTTCTAAAAGCGAGAAAAGCAGGCAAATTTTTAGCCGCAGAGAATTTTTAATTTTGCCACAGAGAACACAGATATCACAGAGGTTTTATTTCAACTGCTTTTCAAATTTGTCTAAAATAAGTTTCTTTACTTCGTCCAGTGAGCCTTTTAGATTAACGCCGGAAGCCATTTTGTGGCCGCCGCCGCCAAGTTCGCTTGCGATTTTCTGGACATCCACACGGCCTGTGCTTCGCAACGCGCAGCGGAAACCGCCATCCTTCAATTCAATAAATAACGCTGCGGCTTCAACCACGCTGACACGCTGGCATTCGTTTACAAATTCCTCCGTATCCGCTCCTATCGCACCGGTCGCGTCAAAATCGCTTCGCATAATGTGCTGTAATGCAATTTGGCCATCGTGATGAAACTCAAGATTGTTCAGCATTTTACCAAGCAATTTTAAACGAGCGGGCGAATAATTCTTGTAAAGCTTGTGATATATCTGGGCAGGCTTTGCACCAAGCTCTATAAGCGATGAGGCATTGCGCATCACCCTGCTGTCGGTATTGTCAAACCTGAACCAGCCTGTGTCGGTAGAAAGAGCCACATAAACAGCCTCGGCAATCTGTGGTGTGATCTCCCATTTGGCAAACTTAAACAAATCGAAGATAATTTCACCAGTGGCCGCGGCGGTTGAATCAACTATCTCAACAGCACCCAAGCCGTCACCTGTAACGTGATGGTCAATTACAAGCACAGGCAGTTTTGAGGTCTTGAGCCATTTGTCAAATTCCGGAAGCTGGACATAACTGTTGGTATCGACAATCACAATCAAATCAAACGAGCCAAACTCGCCGGACCCAAGCTGCTCAAGTTTTACATCATTGCCAAGCACCGGAACAGGTTTACCAAAAAGAAAATCATACCAAACCGCAGGCGGTGAGAGCAAAATCGGCTGCGCACTTTTGCCGAGATTGGCGGCCATATCGCAAAAGGCCTTCATACAGCCAATCGCGTCGCCATCCGGACGGGTATGCGAAGTTACAAGGAAACTTTTGCTGTTGTTAATTAAATCAAGCGCTTTTTGAAAATTTTTAGACATATCTATTTTCTATCACTGCTTTCTCAAACTAATGCAGCCGAAAGTCATAACAGTTTTTGTACTGATTTAAAAACATTTTCAGCTATTAGAATACATTTGTGGCAAACGGCTTTATCTGGTATGAAATCCGGCAAAACGCTCATCAATGGATATTTTGACGGCAAATAAACCGAATCAAATAATTCGCAATCCTCTTTGGAAATATCAATTCTTATATTATGTTGATTGAGTAAGCCAACAATTTCAGAAATGCTATGACTTTTTAAAACTTTAATCGAATGCTCAACCAGCAATGATTTTAAGGCCTTTTCAATAGACTGCTGAACATTTTGCAAACACGGATTATATAAATTACTCTCAAACAACACCTGCGAAGATTTTAAATTTTCCTCTGCATACTCAAGCCATCTTCTGGTCTCATCTTTCATAGACAACCCTGCCCATTGCAATCTCATCCATAAAAAAACCTTCTCTTGCGTCCGGTCTTAAGGGGAAAATATCGAGAGCAATTTTTTCCGAAACCGGCCGTGTCTTTTTCCTGTACTTCATCGCTAACGACAAATACTTTTCATTGCTGTCCTGAAACACAGCCACATCAATATCGTTAGGGTTTGGTGAAGTCAGAAAAGAGCCAAAAATCACGATTCGGCGAACTTCCGGTTCATCATTCAGAAAATTTACTATGTTGTTTATTATATTTTCTTTGTCTATTTGTGTCATAACTCCACCATTCTACTAAAATAAACTCACAAAGAAAAGGCTTTTTTACGCGCAATAAATCTGGCTGTTATTTCTGCTGCTGCAAGGTTTTTATTAACATCTCTAAATCCATACTCTTTTCCGCTTTTCCTTCAAAATCAAACGCTTCGTAATGCTTGTTATCCGAAGTTATAACGGCCTGGCCTCGCTGGATGGTAAAATCAGGAGCGAGCCAGCCGGTGATGTATAAATCGCCGTTGACTTTCCTGACTTTGCCGCCATCGGCATTGTTATACTCAACCAGCATATACAATCCATACGCCAGAAAATAGATTTCGTCTGTCTTGTGCGGCGACTTAACATTAATCCTGTCGGGATACGGCACGAAATTGCCCCTGATTTTGCCAAGAGCAATTTGATATTCCTTCGCCTTGTTCGGGCCGACAGAATATTCGCCTGCCCAGTTGCCTTGGACTGTATAGTTCGGGTCAAAAACTAAAGTAAGAAAGCCCCTTTCATCATTGCCCCTGTGCAGGTTGGCTTTCAAACCTATTTTTTCTGTAATTTTAGGGTGAATAGGGAAAGGCTTGCCGAGCTTATTGCGAACCGTAATTTTATACAGATTGCTCCATTGCTTCCACGGCGGATTTTTCATTTTTTGGCCGGTATTTATTTCAATGCCGGGGCCAAGAAACGACCTGTAATAAAACCACACACCAATCAACACACAAATAAAAAGCCCCAGAATCATTGCATAACCAGAACGGCTGCGCTTATAAAATTGCGAGCGAATCCCTTTCATTTTTTTCTCCTTGTGCAAATTATTTGTTAGAAAGAATATACTCCGACTTTTGACAATCTTTTGCAATTTGCTCTTTGAGTTTCTCTTCCGATTCGAAACGAATCTGCGTGCGAATAAAATCCACAAAATCCATCGCAAGATATTTTCCATATAAATCTTCCGGCTTCTTATCAAGCAGATGTGCTTCGATAAGCAGAGGGTGGTTGGATACGAAAGTTTTTGCCCTGCCAATACTGAAAACGGCGGGCGATTTCTGATTCTTAATCGCAAGTTCATCAACGCTATCTGCTAACGATACGAATCCCGCGTAAACGCCTTCAGCGGGTATAATCTGGTCGTGCGGGTCGATGTTCGCGGTCGGATATCCCAATTCAGTGCCCTTTCCCCTGCCCTTGACAATGCTTCCCATAAGGCGGTAAGGCCTGCCAAGTGCGCGGGCGGCATCGGCAACATCGCCGCGGTGCAGCAAATGGCGAATCATCGTGCTGGAAACTCGCATCGATGCGTTTCCGACCAGTAACTGCTGCGGCTCAATTATGGTAACATTAAAATTATGCTGTTTCGCCAGATGCTCAAGAGTCCGCACGTTGCCGCTGCGGCCGTAACCAAAATGGAAATCATCGCCTTCGATTATCGCTTTGGGGGCAATTTCCTTCATCAGAAATTTCACAACAAAATCGTCCGGCGAAAGCGAGAGCATCTGATAATTGTCTTTCATAACAATCATATAATCTATGCCGGCCTGTTCGAGCAGAGCGGCTTTCAAACGCAAAGGCGTAAGAACTTTTGGCATTCTGTCTGGGTGCAAAATCGCGGCCGGGTGAGGGTCGAACGTCATTACCGCAACGGGACAGCCGCCGAAATTGCCGGATAACTGCTTTGCGGAACGAATTATTTCACGATGACCGAGATGGACGCCATCAAAGTTGCCGATTGTCAGGCAGCAATGACGAAGGCCATTGTCAATCCCTTCAAGTTTATCTATCGTAATCATATCAAAATCCTTTCAAACTATTTTACGATTAAAGAATGTTTTGGGCAAGTATTTTAAAGGAGATATATTTTTGACTTTTTAGGGCATTAGTGTACAATCAGGCTATGATAATGAGAATGAGCGATAATCCTCTTTTTGACGCGACCAAACCGCCTATCGCCGAAGTCGTGCGGGCACAAACGGCGGCTATGGGTAAGGAATTTTCACAAAAACAGTTCGATGATCTGTTCGGACGGATAACCAGCCTATACGAAGTTAAGACCTCTATTTATGTCGAGGAAATAGCGGCAATCGCGGAAGAAATTTATATTCAGCCCCAAATCGGGTTCGACCTTGTCTCGCTCAAGACAACACTGGGACCAAAGATACTTCCAACGGCGACAGTTGTACTCGAAACGCCAAAGAAAGAACACATCACTTCACAGGCGGCAGGATGCAGTACGACCGATGCAATATGCACCGCAATTTCCGAAGCGACGCAAATAAAAATTTTCCTTAAAAACCTTGCGTTTAATTCAATCGTGGAAGGCACAAATTCGCTCGGACAGGTAAGCATTACTACTGAATATCATAACAGGCAGGTGCGAACGACAGCTTGCTCAATCGATTTGCTTGAAGCAATCGCCAAGGCTTATCTAACTGCTATCAATATCGTAATGGACAGAGTAAACCAGCAATTAGATTAAGCCACGGAGAATAATTTTTGTTTTAGCCACAGAGAACACAGAGCTCACAGAGATATTTAACTTATGACTTATTTGACTATTCCAATTTGCGGAAAAGATTTACAAAGCTGCAAAGAGCAAATCAGCTCGGCTGTCAAGGCAGGCGTCCAAATGCTGGAGCTTCGCAGCGATTATTTAGAATCGCTCGACACCTATAAACTCAAAGGACTAATGGCAGAGGCCAAAAAGACGAATCTGCCAATAATTGTAACCTGCCGGGACGCTAAAGAAGGCGGTCAAAACAATATTCCCGCCCCGCTTCGCAAACAAATACTCGTTGAGGCGATAAATAACAACGCGGATTTAATCGACTGCGAATTTAAAAACTTTACCGGCGATGTCGAAATCGAGATAAAACAAGCATTAGCTGAACACAAAAAAACAAAACTGATTCTCTCATCGCACAACTTTAAAGAACCTTTCGAAAATTTATCTGAGATTTACGAGGAAATGTACTCCGTGTTTCCCGACGCAATCGCAAAAACAGCTTATCAGGCGAATCATATAAACGACTGCTTTCCGGCATTCGACATACTTCACGAATACGGCGAAAAAGCAATCGCGATATGTATGGGACAGGCCGGAATCATCAGCAGGATTATTGCGAAGAAACTAAATGCGTTTTTAACTTTCGGAAGTCTTGACGAAAATCAGCAGACCGCGCCGGGACAGGTTTCCATTGAAACAATGAAACAACTCTATCGATTCGATACGATAAACAAAGATACCGAATTGTTCGGAGTAATCGCGGACCCTGTCGGACACTCCATCAGTCCTGCAGTTCACAACGCTTGCTTCGCAGCGAAAAATTACAACGGCGTTTATCTGCCAATGCTTGTAAAGGGCGGAAATGCCGAATTCGACAAATTTTTGAATAACATTACATCGAGGCCGTGGCTGAATTTTAAGGGGTTTAGCGTAACGATACCGCACAAAGTCAACGCACTTGAATACGCACAGGAAAAAGGCGAATATATCGACCCTGTCGCGGTGCAAATCGGAGCGGTCAATACGCTGACCATCGGCCAAAATAACAGAATCACAGGCGGTAATACCGATTATGCCGGCGCGATGGACGCATTAACAGTCGCGATGGGAATATCACGAAAACAGCTTAATGGAAAGACTGTCGCATGTCTGGGAGCAGGCGGAGTGGCTCGCGCTATCGTGGCGGGACTTGCGGACGTCGGCGCTAAAATTACAATTTACAACCGCACAATGGCAAAAGCACAGGGACTGGCCAGAGAATTTAAATGTCATTTTGCGGGCAACGACGAACTTAAAAACCTGAACGCGGATATTATTATCAACTGCACCAGTATCGGAATGCATCCCAACGTCAACGAAAGCCCGCTGCCGGCGGAATGTCTTAAACCTACACAAACGGTTTTCGATATGGTTTATAATCCGATAGAAACGCTACTGATAAAACAAGCCAAACAAGCAGGAGCAAAGACTGTCTGCGGAGCGGAGATGTTCATAGGGCAAGCCGCGGAACAATTTAAAATGTTTACGCAAACAGACTGTCCGATGGATGTGATGCGAAAAGCAGTTCTCGAAGCATTGAAATTATAATTTTGTATTCCGCAGACGAAGCGCGTTTGTCGCAACAGAAACTGAACTAAAACTCATCGCCAGCGCTGCGATAACCGGACTTAGCAAAATTCCCAAAAACGGATACAGCAAACCTGCGGCAATCGGAATCGCAACAGAATTATAGAAAAACGCGAAGAAAATGTTCTGGCGGATATTACGCATTGTCGCCCTGCTCAAATTTCGTGCCCTGATGATTCCACGTAAATCGCCTTTGACAAGGACAATGTCGGCGCTTTCCATAGCGATATCTGTGCCGGTCGCCATCGCAATTCCGACATCGGCCTGCGCAAGAGCGGGAGCGTCATTTATGCCGTCGCCGGCCATCGCGACAATTTTGCCCTGCTGCTGAAGCCGCTTTATTATTTCGTTTTTGTCCTGCGGCAAAACCTGCGCGTAAACTTTTTCTATGCCAAGCTCTTTTGCGATCATCTCGGCGGTTTTCTGATTGTCGCCGGTGAGCATTATCAGTTCAATGGCCTGTTTTTTAAGCAGCTTTACCGCATCACGTGCGGATTCCTTTATCGGGTCGGCAATGGCAATAGCCCCTTTGATTTTGCCCTCTACGGCAACCAGTACAGTTGTGTTACTCTGGTCGATACTGTTCGTCATTCGCGAAACGTCAATTCCATTTTCCTCAAGCAATTTCTGACTTCCAACTATAATTTTCCCTCCATTGAGCAATGCTGTCACGCCTTTGCCGGCAAAAGACTGAAAACTCTGAATATTTTCCAGTGAAATATATTTACTTTCGGCGAAATTAACTATCGCCCGGCCAAGCGGATGCTCCGAATACTGTTCAACCCCGGCGGCAATCTGAATCAACAGGCTTTCCTTTATTTCGTTGGCAACAACGGAAACAACTTTCGGCCTGCCTTCTGTAAGCGTACCGGTTTTATCAACGACCAGCGTGTCAACACTTTCCATATTTTCAAGGGCTTCGGCGTTTTTAATAAGAACGCCGGCCTTCGCCCCTCTGCCAAGACCAACCGTTATCGACAAAGGCGTCGCAAGTCCCAGTGCGCACGGACAGGCGATAATCAGCACAGCGACGGCATTTACCAAAGCATACGCAAAACGCGGCTGTGGGCCAATCAGCGACCACATAATGAATGTAATAATTGAGGCAGTGAAAACAAGCGGCACAAAATACGCCGCGACAGTATCAGCGATTTTCTGAATAGGCGACTTGCTACGTTGAGCCTGCGCGACCATTTGAACAATTTGCGCAAGCATCGTTTCAGCTCCGATGCGCTGGGCATGCATTAAAAGCGAACCTGAAGTATTAATCGTTCCGCCAATGATTTTCGACTGAGGATTTTTTTCAACTGGTGCGGGCTCGCCTGTTATCATCGACTCATCGACAAAGCCTGAACCTTCTATAACAACGCCATCGACGGGAACGATTCCGCCTGGACGGATACGCAGTTTGTCGCCGACAATAACATCTTCAATCGGAATATCTTTTTCAGAACCATCTTCCAAAATCTTCCCTGCGATTTTCGGCGTAAGCGAAAGCAGCTCCCTGATTGCCGTACTGGTTTTGCCTCTGGCTCGCAATTCCAGAACCTGTCCCATCAAAACCAGCACTGTTATAACGGCCGCAGGTTCAAAATAGACATCAACTCCGCCGACAGAATTGCGAAATGACGCGGGAAAAATCTGCGGAGCTATTATCGCGACTACACTGTAAAAGTAAGACGCCGAGACGCCAATCGCAATAAGCGTAAACATATTCGGGCTGCGGTTTATAATCGATTGCCAAAAGCGAACAAAGAAAGGCCGGCCGCATATAAATACCACAGGCGTTGCCAAAACAAACTCAAACCAGTGCAGCACGTGCATCGACGCTATCGATTCAATCGCTTTAGGAAAAATATGATGACCCATAGCAATGAAAAATATCGGGAACGATAAAACAAGACCAACCCAGAAACGCCGACTCATCGAAACAAGTTCCGGATTTGGTATTTCCTCTGCGGATAACTGTTCAGGTTCGAGCCCCATACCGCATTTCGGACAGGTTGACGGCCCCTTATGACGAACATTGGGATGCATTGGGCAGGTGTAAATTATTTCAGAATCCAAAACAGAATGTTTTACGACAGGTTTGGGGGCAAGGTATTTTTCAGGGTCAGACTGGAATTTTTGTGCGCATTTGTTACCGCAGAAAAAATATTCTTTTCCTTTATATTGCGTTTTAGCAGACGCAGAAAAAGTATCAACGGACATACCGCAGACCGGGTCTGTCGTGTTTTTCTCGTATTCAGTCTCCACATTATACCTATTGCGATAAAAGGTAAAAACCCTGCCATAGCGGTGGCAGGGCTAAACCTTATATATATTATTCGACTTCAGCCTGTTTTTCTTTTGCGTACTGCGCAACAACCTGCTGCTGGACGTTCGGCGGCACAACTTCGTAATGGCTCAATTCCATCGAATAGCTGCCCTGACCGCCTGTAACGCTTTTTAGCTGGCTGTCATAGCTTGCAACTTCTGATAATGGAACCTGTGCTTTGATGACCATCATATTGCCCGCGAGCATATCCTGCCCCTGTACACGGCCGCGACGGCTTGACAGGTCGCCTGCAATTCCGCCAACAAAATCGGCAGGAACTGTAATTTCAATATTTACAATCGGCTCGAGCAGACACGGCTTCGCCTTTGAAACAGCTTCAATGAACGCACCTTTGCCGGCGGCACGGAACGCAACTTCCTTCGAGTCAACCGGGTGGTGTTTGCCGTCAGTGATTGAAACCTTAATATCCTTCATCGGGAAGCCTGCGACAGCGCCATTTTCCATAACATCCTGAATACCTTTGAGAATCGGAGCCTCGAACTGTCCCGGAATCGAACCGCCGAAAATATCCCATGAAAAGATGAGGGTAGGGTCAGAGCCGCGAGGAGCCGGTTCGACGTTCAGGAAAACTTCACCAAACTGACCGGCGCCGCCTGTCTGTTTTTTATGACGATAATGGCCTTCGGCTTTCGCGGTAATAGTCTCACGATATGGAATCTTCGGTTTTTTGGTCGTAACGGCAAGTTTAAATCTCTTTTCCATTTTCGAGAGCATAACACGCAAATGCAAATCGCCCATTCCGCTAATAACCAGTTCGTGGGTCTGATGGTCACGGCTGACTTTGAAGCAAACATCCTCTTCGGTCAGTTTTTCCATCGCGATACTCAACTTCTGCTCGTCGCCCTTCGATGTAGGCTCAAGAGCAAGACTGAACATCGGAGCCGGAACTTTCGGCATTTCGAAGTTGCCGGCAACTTTGCCGTCGTGAATCAAATCTCCAATCCGCAATTCCTCAAGCTTCGCAAGCGTAACAATATCGCCTGCGACGCCTACTGGTGTTTCGTGATTTTCAGCACCCTGATTCTTCAGCACGTGGCCTGGGCGAATCGGCTTCTTGTCGTGGTTTCTTAACATAGCGGTATCGCTTTTCAACGTGCCGCTGAAAATACGCATTGTAGCGTATTTCATATTCGAACGAGGATCAAGACCGACTCTGAAAACAAGACCAGCCAACGGCCCATTCGGGTCAGCCGTGAGCTCTGTAACATTATCACCATCAACCAGCCTGGCAGGCTTTACCTGCGCAGGCGACGGCGCATCTTTTGTAACCATATCGAGAAATTCCACAATGCCGATTTCCTTGCGTGCGTTTGTGAAAAGAATCGGTATGATTTTGCCATTGGCCAGCGCTTTTGTGAAAACAGCGGCAATCTGCTCCGGCGAAATCTGCTCGCCTGCGAGATACGATTCCATCAACTTGTCGTCGGCTTCAATCGCGCTTTCGATAATCTCGATGTGGGCACTCTGGACATCAGAGAAAAGAACATCGCCGGCACTTTTTTCAAGACAGTCAACAACGGCTGATTTATCCGCAGCCGGCAAATTAGCACATCTGCACAGCATACCGAAAGTCGCCTGAATATTCTTGATAAGTTCTGGAATATCGGCGGTTTCAGTGTCAATCTTGTTGACAATAATAATTCTCGCCTTGCCGGCATCTGTGGCGGCCTGGAAGAGTTTGCGTGTGTTGATTTCAATGCCGGTAGCGGCGTTGATAACGATAACACAGCAATCGGCCGCGGGAATTGTGGTTAAAGCCGCGCCAACAAAATCCGGATAGCCGGGGGTGTCTATAATGTTGATTTCTTTACCATTGTGCGTTGTGTGCATAACCGCGGAATGAATTGAATTGCCGCGTTCCTTCTCTTCGTCATCGAAATCGCTGACGGTATTTTTTTCCTCTACTGTTCCTAACCTGTTTGTTTTACCGGTCTTATGAAGAATGGATTCAGCTAGGCTTGTTTTGCCGCAGCCTCCATGACCAAGTAATACGATGTTACGAAAATCATCTGTTTGCGTCACAATAAAACTCCTTATATATCCTTAAGGGTAGTAAAATCCCGCGAATATCAAGGTAACTTACAATTTTAAGCACCTTACCCGCGGATTAACGGGAAAATTCAATCGCAATCAGTAAAACTGCCTAAAACGTTGAATAATAGGAGAAAAATTAGCATTAGTCAATATGATTTAAGATTGAAAATTTAAAATCATCTCAAATTTGGCAATTTGGGAAACATATCTTATATTATATTTGGAAGGGTAAGAAGGCTGTCCTAAAAAGACGGCATATAAATTAGCGGAATACTTGCTACCGATATCGTGGATACCTGCATAAAAAATGCTATTCACCAAATAACGGTTCAGCAGGTCTGCCGCTTTTTTTATGCGCAAAAATAATATAAAACAAAAAACCCCCGGCACATGCCGAGGGTTTTAAAAATCTTCGATATTATTTTTTGTGCCAGGAGCGCTTATTACGGCTATTAGTCTTTTTTCCCGGGTGGAAAGAGCGTTTCTGATCCGGATGGAAAGAACGCTTCTGATTTCGCTGCTGCGGCGAACGCGACCTTTCTGCATTGCGAGTTTTTTCCTCGTGATGCTCCTGCTGCTCCTGCGGCGAAAGAGGCGTCGGGACAAAGCCCTCACATTTTTCGTACTTGATTTTTTTGCCGATAAATTTCTCTATCTGACGAACATATTTTTCTTCATCACGTGCAACAAACGTAATCGCATCGCCTTTCGCAGTTGCGCGGCCTGTTCTGCCGATACGATGGACATAATCCTCCGCAAATGACGGAACATCGAAATTAATCACGTGCGAAATACCTTCAACATCTATGCCTCTTGCGGCAATATCCGTCGCAACCAACACCTGAAATTTACCATTTTTAAAACCTTCAAGCGCCCGCTGTCGCTGACTCTGCGTTCTGTCGGAATGAAGCGACATAGATTTAATATCAGCGTGCAAGAGTTTTTTACTGATTCTGTCCGCTCCGTGTTTTGTGCGTGAGAAAATCAGAACACTGTACATACCGCCCTTTTGAAGCATATACAAAAGCATCTGCATTTTGTTCTCTTTTGAGACCGGGTAAATATGCTGTGTAATCGTCTCAATCGGATTGTGTGCCCGGCCGACCTGAATTACTTTAGGACTCTGCATTACGCCCGATGCGAGTTTGTGAATCTCCGGCGGAATCGTCGCGGAGAAAAGCATTGTCTGCCGGTTTTGCGGAGTGTATGAGATAATTTTGCGGACGTCATTTATAAAACCCATATCGAGCATACGATCCGCTTCGTCAAGCACTAACACTTCTACGTTACGAAGGTCAACTGTTCGGCGATTAATGTGGTCGATAAGTCTGCCGGGAGTAGCAACGACTATATCCACGCCGCGACTTAACTGCGACAATTGCCCGCCGATGTTCACGCCGCCGTAAATTGTGAGAGTGCGAAGACTCAAAAACCGGCCGTAGTCAATAATACATTGATGGATTTGCAGAGCCAGCTCTCTTGTGGGCGTAAGAATAAGCGCCTTGACATACCTGCCTTTGTGATCACGTTCGTGAGTAAGACGGTTAAGAATCGGCAGCACAAAAGCTGCGGTTTTACCTGTACCTGTCTGGGCACAGCCAATAATATCCTTGCCCTCTATGGCACAAGGAATGACCTGCGATTGAATTTCTGTCGGCGCAGTGTATCCGGTCGCGAGTATTCCGCGAACAAGTGGGTCAGAAAGCCCAAGCATTTTAAATGGCATTTGAAAATCCTAAAAAAAAATAAAAGATGTTCTTTGTCGATGAACTAAAAACACAAGGGGGGTATTATAACTCTTTTTGGAATTAAAAACAGTTAAATCTTTTATTGCATCCAGTGGAGGCCAAATTCGGCCAAATCGAGGAAATTAACGGTGCCATCGCCATCGGGCTGTGGGGCAATATCCGCCGACAGCGGGGCTTCGGGCGAGAGCCATTGCTCGGCGATAACGGCGAGATCTGTCGTGTCAACCGCACAATCCGGCTGAAAATCGCCAATAGTCGCACATTGACGTGAAAAAACGATGTTCGACCAGTCGCTTTCGATGTCGAATGTGTCATTTTTCGCCTTGACTCTGTACCAATATGTCTGACTATTGGCAAGTGAGCAGAACTGATAATTCGCATCCGCTATCCAGCCGCTGTTTGCTTCGACAGATGAAAATGACGAATCAGCGGCACACTCGGCATAATAATTATCAGCAAGCGGAACATCGCTCCACGAAATATTATTGCACAGGCCAGCAGTAATGTTCGGCTCGGCATTGAGTGTCGGAGCGGAAACGGAATCCAGATTTACAGTAAAAATAATATTTGGAACATACGAATCGCACGAAACTGTTGGCGAAGAAGAGCCAGACCAATCAAGCGGGTCGCCGTAAGTATCGTTCGCATATGCGGATGCCGTTCTGTTTCCGCCCGGACTTGAACAATAACAATAACCCGAATAAAATGCAGTTCTACTATTATTAAAGCTGAAATCAACCATCAGATTGTCTGTGCTATTATACTCGAAAGGCGTGGTAAAAGTAAATAAATGCCAGCCCGTATTATCGATAGTTTCATCTGCCTGATAGACCGTCGTCCAGCCTGAAGATTCAAGCTCGCACGAACTATACTCCACAAGCGATGTGTGCTTCATACGAATCGTCCAGTTTGTCATAGTACGCCCCGGCACCGTCGGAACATAAAGCTGCAAAGCTGAAATAGTGCCGCCGGTAGTGATTTCATCAGCGAGGTAAATCGTCTGCGTTCTGTTATCCTTTGAACCAGTGTGAAATGGAAAATACCACGAAAAAGTGCCTGTGCCGATTTGTACAAATTTCATACCGTACAGGCTATCTATTGCGTTAGCGATATTAACTCGCGGCTTTGTAATCGCGACTTTCGTATCCGTAACGTTATCGCCAGTCGAAGTCAGCACATCCCGAATCTGTGAGGGCGAAAGAAAACCGCCCGTAATTTCCTTTGCGGCCTGCTGAAGACAAGCTATCGCTCCCGCTGTGTATGGAGCGGCAGCAGAAGTCCCGCCAAACGAAGCATAATAATCGCCCGATGAATAACCGGCAGAACCGACCATATCAGTTGTGTAAGCCTGATTGGAAGGCGCAAACACATCGAGAATCGACGCGACATTCGAATAAGAAGTTACCTTGTCGGCGGCTGTTGCATCAGTGGCGGAATAACCGGTCGAACAGCTGCTGGATACCGTCTTGGACGCACACGAAGAGGAGTCAACACAAAATGTAGCATTGCCGAAAGCCGCATCGTAAACCGCACCGACCGCGATAGTGCCTGATAAACAGGCCGGCGATGCTATCGAATTGCAAAAACCATCATTGCCGGACGAGACAACAATGGATATCCCCGCGGCCGCAGCATTGCTAACCGCGTCAGCGTAAGACGTATTAGAACTGTCGCAATAACTTGAATAGCCGGCATCGCTGCCGAGGCTGATACTGATAACAAGAATAGGATAGTTCGGGTCATCGTACTGATGTGTAACGCACCAGTCCCACGAGGCTATAATTTTGTCGCTGGTCATTGAGCCTGCACTGTTCTCTACTTTGAGCGCGTAAATTTTCGCATTGTACGCAACGCCGCCGATGTAGCTTCCGGTTGAACCGAGGTCGCCTGCGGCAATACCTGCACAGCAAGTGCCGTGTCCTTCGTCAGACGCCGGAAACGGGTCGGAATCCGAATCTCCAAAATCATAACCGCCAATGACTTTGCTGTTCGGAAATCCCCCGCCGCCGAGCATCGGATGATTATAATCGACGCCGGTATCGCAAATCGCAATCGCGACGCCCTGACCATTATAAGTCGAACGATACACCGAACCATTTATAAGAGGAATACCCTGCGAGGTATGTTTGTACAGATATTCCACCGGCTCGACAGACTCGACATTGGGGTCTGCTAAAATTTTTTCCAGAGCGTCAGCGGTAGCCTCACATGAAAAACCGGCCTGATTCTCAAAACGATGACGCAAATGGAATTCATTCGCGGAAAATCTGTCGATGAGTTTGTCCTGCCTGTTTTTTACTTCTTTGTGCAGAAGATTTTTTGATTCTCTGGAACGCCAGTTGACCTTCTTTTCGCGGAGCATTTCGGGCTGCTTAAGATTGATGATGACTTTAACTTTTTCATCGCCCTGCTCGAACTGCTGATAGATTTTTTCCGGTTTAATCAGTTTGCCATCTCTGGAAACAGATTTACCGCAATTACAATCTTCTGCCGCAATTGCCGGACTTATAGATATAAAGAATATTACGCTGTACCAAAAGAATTTCACCGCTGCATTCCATCCGCCTAATTGTAGATTTAAACATACCGTAAATAAGTACAGACGCCATTATACAAAAAAATATTGCAAAAAAATTAATTAAATTGAATATCGCTTAAAACAAGCTGAATCGACGGCTGGCCATAGAAGTTGTCAACCTTTGCCTCGAAAGCGATATCGAAAAATTCATTTTCGAGCAGTTTTTTCTCCAAATGAGCCATTTTAAAGCCTATGCAGCGGATGCTGGCTGTGTTGTCGGAGATTACCAATTGCAGATGGTCATTGTTCACGCCGACTTTTTTGGGCGAGGCACTCAATCTTACTCCCCTTGCGGCGAAAATCGGTGCGGGATTGCCCCTGCCGAACGGGCCGAGAGCTGAAAATAACTTCACGGCCGGCACAGTCAAATCTTTTAAACTGCATACGGCATCTATTTCCAATTTGCTGGCAAAGTCCGCATCGTTCCAGTGAGCGACGGCATAAGTTTCCAAATCCTGTGTGAAATCGTCTATTTTCGAAATGTCAAGCGTAAGACCGGCGGCCATCGAATGACCTCCGAACGTGTTCAAATGTTGCTGACAGGCGGTGATTGCTTCTAAAATGTCGAAACCTTCAATCGTACGCGCAGAACCCTGCGGTTTGCCGCTGGAAGTATTGAACAGAATCGCCGGCTTATGAAATTTGTCAACTAATCGCGAAGCAACGATACCAATAATGCCGGTGTGCCATTCGTCGCTTGCAAGCACAATCGTTTTACGGTCGGGATGGTCGAAGCCTCTGGCTGTCATCATTTCACAGGCGTGCTTAAAGATTTTTTTCTCAAGCTGCTGACGCTGTTTGTTCTGCTCCTTTAGATACTCGGCAATTCGAATGGCTTTAAGGCTGTTATCGCTTGTCAAAAGTTCGACGGCAAGACGCGCGTGTCCCATTCTGCCGGCGGCGTTCAGCATCGGAGCCAGGCAATAACCCATGTGAAAGCTGTCGATGGCCTGCCCTTTGATGCCCGCGGCGTTGACGAGCGCTTCGATGCCGGGCAGTTCCGAATCGCAAATCGCGCGAAGGCCGAAACTGCTGATAATTCTGTTTTCTCCGCGAAGGTCAACAACATCGGCAATCGTACCCATTGCGGCAAATATCGTGGCGTTGATTAAAAACTGACGCAAATGCTGCGGAGTCGTCGCTCCGTTTTTGATTCGATTGACAACCGCCCATGCGAGCTTGAACGCGACTGCCGCGCCTGAACTCGACTGCGCAGGATAATTTGGGTCAAGATTCGGATGCACTATCGCGATGGCCTCCGGCAATTTGCCGCTCGCGTCAGGACGATGATGGTCGGTAATGATTAAATCCATTCCTTTTTCGCGGCAGACCGGTGCGGCCGTGAAAGCCGTAATGCCGCAATCAACGCTGATGATTAATTTCGCACCGCTTTCGGCCACCTGTGAAATCGCGTCAACATTCAGGCCGTACCCCTCGTCAACTCTGTGCGGAATGTAATAATCCACTTCAGCGCCGAGCAGTTTGAAAAGGCCATGCAGAATTGAAACTGCGGTAATGCCGTCAACATCGTAATCGCCGTAAATCGTAATCTTCTGCTTGTCTTTTATCGCTTTTTCTATCCGGTCAACAGCCGGGCCAATACCGGGCATTTGCTCCGGCTCAATAAGGTCGGCCAATTTAGGATTGAGAAACATTTTGGCCTGTTCGGCAGTTTCAATCTGGCGATTATAAAGCAACTGTGCCAGCAATGGCGAGATTTTAAGCTCTGCGGCAAGCTCGGCGGATTTGGACTGGGCGGGGAAAATGTGCCATTGTTTCTTCTGCATCCGTGCCGATAAACGCATTCTATTACCTTATATTAAAAATAAAAAATTAAATATCAAAATAGTGGTATCCCGACAAAATCGGGACACTGTTTCATGATAACACAAAAAAGAGAAATGTCAAAATTAGTATTCTGGGTAAAATAAAAAATGCTTAATTGAACATTAAAAACGGGGAAAACTCGGCAACATTCTTAAGTTGGGGTCATTATCGTAATTACTCAATCTTCCTGTAGAAAGCTTACCGTGCCAGACTATATCAGCATCTTTCAGGTCTTTACACTGTTCTTTTGAAGGCGATTCATAAGCTACACTTAAATATAATAACATTTTCCTGGGATTTTTAGGCTCATCCGACAATTGAGTCTTTTCAGGAAGTTCTATCTTCCAGTACGAATCGTCAAAATCGACAGGAAAGATATAAGTTTGAAATGGTTTTATAATATGCACATCTTTGTCTTCGATTTTGGCTATTTTACGCTCTTGTGTCCAAGGCACCGGTTGTCCCGGGAAAACAACACCAATTTCCAATTTTAGAGAATTATAACCGGGCAAATCAATAATACCGACGGGTTTATCAGAATTGTTTGTTAAAACAATTTCACAAGTTTGAAGAATACCATCCTTTTTCTTCAGATTTTGAGCTTTAATTGATAATGGCGACCTGTGGTAATCTTTGAGTACCGCTATGCCGTTAGTGCCGAGAGCTACTTCCATTTCTATAGTAGTTCGTTCGCCATCGGACATTCTGGTCTCTATTTCTCTGCCCTTGCCCTGTTGGACATAAAATGCTTCAATGCCGTATAAAACATTTATAGAATTTTCATAACTATATGTTTGTCTGCCTCTGATGAACAATGCGTCTTTCTGCGGCTCTTTATCCGTCACATATACTATAGATGCAACGTTACTATCATCAACCTGTAATACAGTATAAATTTTCCTGCCTCTAAATTTGCGGTAAGACTCTCTTGTGTCAGGCGGAATAGTAATACCATCCTTAAAATACTTTTTATCGATAGTCGAAATTTCATAATTCAGCCGTGCATAATCACCCCGGAAAAAATCACGCGGGTCAAAAGGCACTGTACGCAAATAAATAGTTCGGCCTGTATGCAAAACATATTCTCTCTGTCCGCCAATATAGGCAAGCAAAAGAACCTGCAAAACAGCAGAACAAATTATAAGCAGTTTTCTCATTTATTTTCCTGCAAGGCTTTTTCTTTTTTCGCACGCACATAGAAAAACCCCTGACTAAAAATAAGAATTCCGACAACAAGAAATATCACACCGCGAAGGGCAAGATTATCTACAAAATCTATAAATCTGGCTATCATAATTGCAATAAGAAGCAGTGAGCCGAAAATCGTCGGCATCAGATACGCATTCATACAACCTCTGCCCATCATAGTTACCGCGTGTACCAGAAAAACGAGATTTAATATTGCAGCCAGAACCCATTGAAAAGCGTGCATTGTGCCAAAACAAAAATAGAAAATTAAAAAAGGCATCAGCGGTACAAAGAACAAATCGTAAGAAAAGAATCTAAACGAATCTTTCACTAAAATTCTTTTGAGAACATAGCACCAGCCTAAAAAGGCAATTCCGGAAGGCACAAACCAATAAAGCAAAACACCTGCATTCAAAAGATTCCTGATGTTTACAACTTCCCGGAGTACGTCGGAAAACCCTAAAATGTAGAGCGTAATAAAATATCCTGCCAAACCAACGAAGAAATAATACGGTGCAAGCAAATCATATTTAACAACTTTCTGGTGAATTACCCCGGCAGCAATATATAACGAGAAAAGCCCAAGCAATACCGGCAAAACCATCTCCCCACTCATGTAGTTATCGTAAGATGATACAACAAAAATCGCAGATATAGAAAATGCCAAAAGCAAAATAGTAATCAGTAATCTTGAAGATTTACCGTATGCTACCGGTAATAAGGCTGCCAGTAGAATAAAGACGTACGGAACCGAACAACTAAAATTTCCGCTTTCACACGCAGCCCAAATCGTAAACAGAACAGCCGCAAGAATCGCCTGAATAACCGACGGCATTGTCCATGCCATCAGCATCGCGCCAAGACCCCAGAATAAAAACGCATTCGGATAATGTTCATCTATATGATATATCTGCGCGACAAGCCAAATGCCGGCACCGAAAAGCATCGTTCCAAGAACGCACAATGATTCGCCAATACCTTTAAATCGCTGACTGCGTATGAAAATCGTAATGCCGGTAAAATGTGCAATGATAAGTGAACCGAATACAACGGATAATTTCGCGTATTTCCCCATCTTGTCCCAATTGTACGCAAAGAGCAAAATAACTCCCAAACCAATAATCACCGCACCAATTCCGGAGAAAACTAATAACGCCCATGGAACAGATTTTTTGATTTGCGGTTGGGGATAAAGATTCTTGATGGATTGCATCTGTGCGACACCGATAACACCCTCACGTGCCCACTTTTCCATCTCTGTATACAGCCACTTTATTTTGTCGTCCTGACCGGCCATAAATCCTTCCAATATATTCGCAATTATAATAACATATACATAGCAAACAACAAGAAAAAAAGCGATATTATCTCTCTTCCAAATTTTTTGGTTTAATTTTAATAAAAACAGGCTAAAATCTACGCTTTACATTTTTAAAGGATTGAAAAGATGTTCAGAAAAATATTGCTCTTGACACTGTTCGCAATCGCTTCAACCGCGCAGGCGGCAATCACCCTGCCGGCGATAATTTCCGACAATATGGTTTTGCAGGCCGACACAGATACGCCGATTTGGGGCAAAGCTAACCCGAACAGCCAAATCGCAATCACCTGCTCGTGGAATCATAAAACTGTCAAAATAAATGCCGATGAGCAGGGAAAATGGACGGCAAAAATCAAAACGCCGAAAAAAGGCGAAAAACTCACCATCAAAATCACCTGCGGACAAGAAACCAAAACAATCAGTAATATTCTCATAGGCGATGTATGGCTTTGCTCCGGCCAATCGAATATGGAACTGAAACTCAAAGTGTCCAGCGGCGCCAATGATGAAATGCCGAAAGCAAATCTGCCGGGGATTCGTCTTTTCTCCGTCGAAGGAACGCCGTCTGAAAAACCGCTCGACGACTGCAAAGGCAAATGGGTGGAATGTAACAGCGTAACTGCGGCCAATTTCAGCGCTGTCGGCTATTACTTCGGCAAAGAACTTCACGAAAAATTGAAAACGCCAATCGGCCTTATCGATTCATCCTCCGGCAGAAGCACCGCGCAGGCGTGGATAAACAAAGAGACGCTACAAAGCAATCCTGTGCTGAATAAATTCCTGGTCGATGACGCAAACAATCAGGCACATAAAGAATTCTATGAAAAGAAATACGCACCGGCATACAGAAAATGGCGGGAAGATGTTATCAAGGCTGTCGCGGAACATAAGCCGGCACCAAAACAGCCGATACTGCCGAACGAAATAAGGGTAAAGTACCGCCCCTGCCTTGTCTATAACGCGATGATTCATCCCATTATTCCGTTCGCTATAAAAGGCGTTGTCTGGTATCAAGGCGAATCAAATCGCGAAAGCGGAAATGTCTATGACAAATTATTCCAAACACTGATTACAAGCTGGCGGAGTGAATGGAGTCAAGGAGATTTCCCGTTCTATTATGTACAACTGCCGGCTTACGGCAAAGTCGACCCCAATAACGCCAAGTGGATTTTAATCCGCCAGGCACAATTAAAAACTCTCGATGTGGTGCCGAATACCGGAATGGCAGTAACGATGGATGTCGGCGAAGCAAACGATATTCACCCGAAAAATAAAAAACCTGTCGGCCAGCGGCTGGCTCTGTGGGCACTGGCGAAAACTTATGGCTTTAAAAATATCGTGTATTCAGGGCCTCTGTACAAAGATATGAAAATTGAAGGCGACAAGATAAGAATTTCTTTCAAATATGCCGAGTCGGGACTTAAAATTCCGAATGACGAACCGCTTAAGGGATTTGTAATTGCCGGCGAGGATAACAAATTTGTCACCGCAAACGCGAAAATCGAAAACGACAGCGTTATCGTCTGGTCGGAACAAATTGAAAATCCAAAAAATGTTCGATACGGCTGGGCAGATTGGATAGAATGCAATCTTTATAATAAAAATGATTTACCGGCATCACCCTTTATAACTGATAATAATAATATGGAAAGCGATACAATGAACTCGATTTACAAAATCAAAAGAACAAATACAGCAAATCTGAAAGACATTCAATGGCAGCAGGCAAATACTCTTGAGCTGAAAAACTATATGGGCGATAAGCCCGAACATTTCCCAAAAGTTCAGGCGAAACTGCTCTACGATGATAAGAATATTTATGTTTTCTTTACAGTTGAAGACCAATATGTTCGCGCAGTCGCAAAAAAAACACATGGTATGGTTTACAGTGATAGCTGCGTTGAGTTTTTCTTTACGCCGAGCGAAAATATCGCTGACGGCTATTTCAATCTTGAAACCAACTGCGGCGGAACACTGTTGATGCATCATCAGGCCGCAAGAGACACGAACAAAAGAATAATCGCTGAAAAAGACTGCGAAAAAATTAAGATGCTACCGTCGATGCCTAAAATCGTCGAGCCTGAAATTAAAGAGCCGACAACGTGGACGCTGCAATATGCCCTGCCTTTGGAAATGCTTGAAAAATACGCAAAAATCTGCAAACCAACAGCGGGCGTTAAATGGCGTGCTAATTTTTATAAATGCGCAGACCAGACCTCACATCCGCACTGGCTGACATGGTCGAAAGTTGAACTGCCGAAACCTGATTTCCATCGGCCTGAATTCTTTGGCACGATAGTGTTCGAATAAATTAAAGATTCTTTTTCGCAAACTCGAGCGACGCGGCCTCAAGCAGTTTTCTGCCGTTTGTAATGGCGTACTCAAGAGTCATTCCGTCTTTTCGACAGCCGATTGCTGTTTCGATGCCGTGCTTTTGGTATTCATTTTTTTTCAGCAGAACTGAACCGGCGATAACAGCGATTTTGGTTTTTGTGCTTTTGGCGATATTCATAATGCCGGAAACGACTTTGCCTTTTAAGGACTGATGGTCAAAACAGCCTTCACCGGTGATAATCCAATCCGCGTCGGCCATTTCTTTTTCTAATTGTATTTCCTTAATTATTGTATCAACGCCTGAAACAAGTTTGGCATTCATAAAGGCCATCGCGCCAGCCGCCAAGCCGCCTGCTGCGCCTGTGCCTGGAATGTTTTTAATATCCGTATCTGTCGCTTTTTTTATAATGTTCGCGATATTCAGCATACCGCGTTCGAGTTCTTCCACCATTTCAGGCGTTGCGCCTTTTTGCGGGCCGAAAATTCTTGCCGCGCCGTTATTGCCGCAAAGAGGATTCTTAACATCGCACAAAACTTCTATCGGAGGCAGTTTCAGCGATTGCGGTTTAATAATTTTTCTTACCTGCTGTAACGCCTTGCCGCCGAAGCCAACAGATTCATTATTTGAATCGAGAAATTCCCAGCCCAAAGCCATCGCGGCGCCAATGCCGCAGTCAACTGTCGCGCTTCCGCCGACAGCGAGCAAAATCTTTTGCGCACCAAACTCGGCGGCGGCTTTAATTAATTGGCCTGTTCCGAAAGTGGTTGCCAAAAGAGGATTAAGCTGTTGAGGCGTTAAAAGCTCGATACCACTGGCGGTCGCCATTTCGACAAGAGCTTCTTTTTGCTTATCGAACCAGGCGAACCCCGCGTCAACTTCCATGTTCGCAAGCGGCCCGGTTACTTTTTTTTCTATCCATCTGCCGCCTCTTGCGGCAAGCATAGCTTTCGCTGTTCCTTCGCCGCCGTCAGCCATCGGCTTTAATACCGTTTTCACGGCCTGGTACTCTGAAACGATAGCGTCAGAAACAGTTTCGCAGGCTTCCACTGCGGTCAAACTCGATTTAAATGAATCCAGTGCGATAATTATTTTCATAAATTCTCTTCGTCCTACAATGGGGAGGTTATTATTCGCCGCAGTAAAAACGACACTGATTTACACTGTAATTATTACAGTTCTGAATTATTTTTCAGATAATCGAAAACTTCATCCGCGTAACAGAACGACAAACCTGTAACAGTGTCAGCGCAGCCGTAATAAATCGCGATTCTGCCTGTTGCCGGGTCCTGCAGTGAAGCGCACGGAAAGACAACATTCGGAACATCGCCAACGCATTCATAAATTGTGCGCGGATTGAGCAGATAATCTTTGCTGCGATAGATAACCTTCCACGGCTTTTCAAGATCGAGCAAAGCGGCACCCATCTGATAAACAAAACCGTTACAGCTTGTCAGCACGCCGTGATAGAACATCAGCCAGCCTTCGGAAGTTTCGATTGGGATTGGGCCGGCACCAACCTTTGTGCACTGCCAGGTTAATTTATCGCGTTTTGGTGAGATAACATGTCTGTGGCAGCCCCAGTGAACCATGTCAGGACTTGCACTGATAAATACATCGCCGAAAGGTGTATGACCTGTATCACTCGGACGCGACAGCATTAGATATTTGCCGTTGATTTTGCGTGGGAACAAAACGCCGTTTCGATTGAACGGCAAAAATGAATTTTCCATTTGATAATATTTTTTGAAATCGTAGGTGTATGCCATTCCTATTGTATAGCCGTGATAGTTGTTGCACCACGTTACGTAATATCTGTCTTCTATCCAGCAGACTCGCGGGTCATAACTTTCGATGAAGTTTGAAATTTCCGGATCTTCGCAAATTAATTTGATTGGTTCCGGGTCAATCTGAAAATTAAAACCGTCTTTGCTGCTGCCGGCATGAATTCGCATATTTCTTGACTTGCTGTCCACGCGAAAAACGCCTGCAAAAGCGCCTTTGTAAGGAACAACCGCACTATTAAAGATACTGTTTGAACATGGAATGAGGTCTCTTGGAATAACCGGATTATTGCTGTAACGCCAAACAACGTCAGAACAGCCCTTTGGTCTGTCCTGCCATGGGATATTCGGTAAATTTTCACCTTTGATACTCATTTTAAACATAATAGTTCCAATAAATACATTATCAATTAAAGACAATAACAGCCCTAACAACAAGGCATTCTTCTGTTAATTTAAAGGTTTCCAGCTATTTATCAAGTGTAATTTTATGGCTAATCATACCTGCACGCAGAAAAAAACAGCGTTATTCTTTGTAAGCCTGTTCGACAGCTTTAATAACTCTGCGATGTGTTTCCCTATCGAGAATATCCGGCAGTAGCGAACCTTCCGGCGATATTTCCGCCAGCGTACGTGCGGCGGCCAACTGCATATCCACTGTGATGTCTTTGGCTTTGACATTAAGAGCGCCTCTGAAAAGGCCGGGGTACGCCAATGCGTTATTTATCGTTCTGCCGTCAGCGGCGACCGCTGCGCCGGCGTCCAACGCTTCTTTAACCGTTATCTCGCCGACAGGATTACTCAACGGAAAAACAAGTGCGTCTTTGGCCATTGCGGCAATCATCTCTTTTGAAACCGCGTTCGGCTGTGCAACGCCGATGAAAATATCCTTGCCCATGAACCCCTCGAGCAAACTGCACTTCTGGTTTTCCTTATTTGTAATTTCGGCCAACTGCTGTTTATGAACGTTCATCTTTTCCGTGCGGCCTCTATAAATAGCTCCGCAGGAATCATACACTACAATGTCCTTTACGCCGAATTTCAGGAGGATTTTCGTAATCGCAACGCCGGCAGCACCTGCGCCGAGCATTATAACCTTGCAGTCTTTGGCGTTTCTGCGTGTTTTCTTCAACGCATTCATCAAGGCCGCGAGCAAAACAGTTGCCGTGCCATGCTGGTCGTCGTGCATTACCGGAATATCGAGTCTGTCCTGTAATTTCTTTTCTATCTCGAAACAAGTCGGCGCGGAAATGTCCTCCAGCTGTATTGCGCCGAAGCTGCTTGCTATCGCACATACTGTTTCAATAACTTTTTCCGGGTCTTTGGAATCGACAAGAATCGGCACCGCGCTGATGTTCGCAAACTCCGCGAAGATAGCTGCTTTGCCTTCCATAACCGGCAGTGAAGGAACAACGCCAATACTTCCCAAACCCAAAACGGCCGTGCCATTGGTTACAACCGCGACTCTATCGCAAAGGCCTGTGTATTCCCATGCAGAAGACGGGTCTTCGACAATCTTCGTGCAGACAAACGCAACGCCCGGCGTGTAAAGCATTCGCAAATCCGTCAGGGTATTAATCGGTATCCTGCTTTTAATTTCAATAGCGCCGCGCCGGTGCATTTCCAAAACATCGTCAACAACACTCAAAACTTCCAGCCCTTTGACTGCTTTTATACTTTTGACTACCTGTTCCAACTGCTCTTTTTTCGAACAATAAACCTGTATGTCTCTAACTTTGGCCGTGTCTTCAACGCCTGCGGTACTTATATTTCCGATTTGCGTTTGGGTTTGACCAATTGCCGTGATCGCTTTTCCGAGCATGCCCGGCGTGTCGTCAAGTTTGCATCTTAAAGTATATATCTGCGAAGCGTGATAACGCTCCTGCCAGCTTTCTTTTACCATTTCTGTAATTTGTTTCGTCATTTTTCCGTTCCGTATCTGTTCTTTAGCTTAAAAAATGTAATTCTGTAAAACTGCCATACAATAACTGGAATTTAAATTTTTGCAAGAAAATATGCTCCTTCCTGCCTTTGACTTTCAACCGTAAAACAGGCAGGCTGCCGACAAACAGACTCAAAAAATGCTGTGCTCTCCATGGCAAATGTGGTATTCTATGTGGGGAATGGGGTGGTGGTTTGGCCGACTGTTCGGCCGTTTTTTATGCTTATCCAAAGTTCAGGTTATAAAGGCTTTTTTTATGCAGGTTGTATTGGACAAACAAACTGATTCTGACATCGAACAGCATCGGGAAAGAGGCATTAAATTCCTCTGTATCGCCACGGCGGCCGTGGGATTTACATTAACCCTTCAGATTGCGCTCAACGCAAATTTTGTAGTACAGGAAATGAATCTTAGCGGCTTTCAACAGGGTGTTCTGGAAATGTTCCGCGAAAGCTGCGGGATTTTCGCATTGGGAATTCTGGCTCTGCTTGCGGGGCTGGCAGAACCTTTGATAGGAGCAGTTATGCTTCTTTTCTTAGCCGTCGGGCTTGGCAGTTATTGTTATGTGCACAACTATTTCTGGCTGATAATCTCAAGCCTTGTCTGGAGTCAGGGACTGCATATATGGATGCCTCTTCCAAATTCGATGGGGCTTGCTCTGGCAGAACCTGGTTGTCAGGGACGGCGTATCGGCCAGATTCAGGCGGCAGGCGCGGCGGGTTCAGGTCTTGGACTTGTAGTTGCACTGGTTCTCGATTTTGCGGGGGTGCAAATTCGACCGCTGTATATCATCGCAGGCGCGGCTGCATTAATCGCTGCGGTTGCGTGTTTGTATATCCCCAGACAAATCAGAAGTGAAAAACCCAAACTGGTAATCAGACACAAGTACGGCCTTTACTATCTGCTTAATTTTCTTGAAGGCTGGCGAAAGCAGATATTTTTGGCGTTCGCGGGGTTTCTGCTGGTCAAAGTTCACGGCACTGCCCTGTCAACGATTCTCCTGCTATGGCTCATCGTGCAATCAATAGGATGGTTCAGTTCCCATGCGGTCGGCAGGCTCATCGACAAAATCGGCGAACGCAAACTGCTTATATTCTACTATGCCTGCCTGACAATTTTCTTTATCGGATACGCAGTCATACGGAACAAGTATGTCCTCTACGGAATATTTCTTGTGGACAATGCGTTTTTTGTATTTGCGATGGCCTTGACAACCTACGTCGACAGGCTCGCACCGCCAAACGAAAAGACTATGACTTTAAGCATGGGTGTGGCGATGAATCATGTCGCGGCAGTTACAATGCCGCTTGTCGGCGGAATAGCGTGGAAATATCTGGGCTACCAATGGACATTCCTAATTGGCTCGGCTGCGGCTGCGGCCAGTATCTTCGCGGTGGTACACATTCCAGAGCACACTCACCAAAACGCCCAGCCGGTTGCTGCTGTTACTGTCAGTCCGCTTGCCGGCGGTGAACCGGATTAAACTATCTCCGAAAAAATGCGAGCGGAGGGAGTCGAACCCACAAGCCCTTTCGGACACAAGGACCTAAACCTTGCGCGTCTGCCAGTTCCGCCACGCTCGCATAATAATATCTCTGTGAACTCTGTGTTCTCTGTGGCTACTTAGTAATTTCTTCGATTTTCTTTTCGGCCTTTTCCAGAATGCCGCGGCAGTACTTAATCAACTCCATGCCCTCTTCATACTGCGTTAAACTCTGCTCGAGCGGAATCTGTCCGGCCTCGATTTTGCCGACTATATCGCTCAACTTCTTGAGAGCCTGCTCAAAAGTTATGTTCTTTTCGTCTTTATTTTCAGTTTTTTCTGTCATAGTACGACATTCTACTTATAAACCCTGATTTTTGCAAGATTTTACTATTTTACCAATCAAAGCCTCGCTGATATTCTGCGGCAGATTCTCCAAAGCCATAATCCACGACATCGCCATACTCGTACCAATCAGCAGAAAAACAACCGATGTCGTTACGCCGGTCTGCAAAAGCATCTGCGGCAGTTCTTTTAGTTTGACCTCACGATAAATCGGAACAGCAAGAATAAACGAATAAAGCACAGCGACAGCCGACGCTTCTGTCGGAGTAAACCAGCCGAGTAAAATTCCACCAATCGCGATGAAAATCAAAAGCATCGGGCCGGCAGCTTCGAGCAGCATTTTTACGGTCTGTTTGAATGTGAATGTTTCGCCGTTGCCGTCGAGAGTGCCTTTGCCGGTTATTGCGATATTCTTCTGCTTATACGCGTAAATCAGCGGAGAATAATTCATACACTCCAGACCCTCCCAACGGGTGAAAACTGCCGGAAGATACATATTCGGGTCATCGGAAAATTTAATAACCGAACCTTCGGACAAATGCAGATTAATATTGCTTTTGAGATGAATTGCGCCAGTCAAAAATTCACCTGTCGGCACGACAACTCTGCCCCCGCCGGCATTGCTTGCGGCTTCGATAGTTTTTTTGAAAGCCTGTGTGCAATCAGTTTTGCCATTGCTGACGGCGCCGTAATTTGTAATATTAAAATCCTTGTCGGGAAAGACCGGATGCTTGATTCTGTTAAGTATTTTTTCCATTTGTTTCCAACCATCATTAGCAAGACAATCAGGAATGATAAAACAAAAAAGGGTAACAAATAAAACGATAGCATGGCACTTTGATTTGGCAGTCATAGCACATCCTTAAATAAATAAGAGTTGGCCGCTATTTTACTTTTTAATTACTCTGCTTTCAATTGTTTTATCGTTCGCAAGCTCGGTTATCAGTAAATCAGATTCCCGCACATCGTCGGAAGACTTCACCAGAGCGGCGGTTCGTTTATTGCGGGTAATGCTGTAGCCTCTTTGTAAAACGGATTTCGGGTTCAAGCCGGCCAGTCGGCTTTCGCGATTTGTAAGCTCAAGGTTCAATTTGTGCAAAACAGACTTGATTTGATTGTCGAATTTATTCCGCAGATTGTTGATGATGATTTTTTTATCGGCAAGCAATCTGTGCGGCTCGATTTTGAGAATTTTTTCAAAAAACGCCTGAATAAGCTGCCGTTTGTTTGCGATTAAACTTTTAACGGAATCTTTCAGTGTGCTTTCAAAATCGTCCAGCATCTGCGATTTATTCTGAATTATCGTCATTGGATTGCGAAACGCAGACGATGCGAGAATCGTGTTAAGTCTTTCTTTTGAAATTCTCAACACATTATCCGTGCTTGCTCTAATCCTGTTATCTATATTATCAATGTGCGACATCACTTCGTTAATATCCGGTACGGCCAGAACGCCTGCCTTTGTAGGCGTCGAAGCGCGAGCATCCGCGACAAGGTCTGCGATTGTAATATCAACTTCGTGTCCGACGGCACTGATAACCGGAATTTTAGAATTATAAATTGCCCTTGCCACCGGCTCTTCGTTGAATGCCCATAAATCCTCCATCGAACCGCCGCCGCGGCCAACAATCATTACGTCAATTTTTAAATCCTTATTTCTCTTGTTCACATCTTTAATAGCAAGAGCTATTTTCTCCGCGGCACCGGCTCCCTGAACAGGCACATCGTAAAACAGCAATTTACCGACCGGCCAGCGATTGCGGATACTATCGACAATGTCGTGCAGCGCAGCGCCTGATTTGCTGGTAAGAATCGCAATACGAAATGGGATTTTCGGCAAGGGTTTTTTGTGTTCGTCGTCGAACAATCCCTCGGCGGCAAGTTTTTCTTTCATCTGCTCAAAGGCAAGCTGGAGTGCGCCAACGCCGGCGGGAGTCATTGAATCGGCGTAAAACTGATACTTGCCCTGCGGCGGATAGATGTCAATGTGCCCTTTGGCGATAATCGCCAGACCGTTTTCCAGCCTGAATTTCAACTTTGCAGAATCGCTTTTCCACATCACCGACGGAATGACCGCGTTTTCATCTTTGATATCGAAATAATAATGGCCGCTGGAATGAGGCCTAAAACCGCTGATTTGTCCTGTGATTGTCAGCCTGCCGGGCAGCGTATTTTCAAGGCAAACCTTTATCAGTGCTGTTACTTGGCTGACGGTATAGACTTTGGCCTGCTCGCTCTGTTTTGGCTGTTCAGGCGGTTTGGGCTTCGGGTCTTTCGGCAAATCAAATAAACTGTCTTTCATATAGCAAGGATTATAAGTTTTATTAAAATTCATTCCATAAAAAAAGACTTCTATCCATCATAATATGATTTCTATCTGTAATTATGCAGATTCCAAAAGCATATACAATATTACTTATCAAACATTTCAGCGATTTTTGCCGCTAAAAAAATTTAATTTAAAAATTTCAACGCAGTGTTGACAAGCGGCTGCAATGTGACTAATATAATCCGGCAGTGTTAATATAAATTTAAGCAAAAAAATAATTATCGCTGCGGAAAAAATGTGAAAATATTAGCTGTTATACCCGCCCGTTACGAATCTACCAGATTTCCAGGGAAAGTTCTCGCTAAACAAACCGGCAAATACCTTATCCAGCATACGTGGGAACAGGTACGTAAAGTTAGCGTAATCGAAGATGTTATCATCGCAACCGACAGCGATATCGTGCAAAAGGCCTGCGGCGAATTCGGCGCAAAATGCGTAATGACTTCGGCGGCTCATCAGAGCGGAACCGATAGAATCGCTGAAGCTGTGTCGAAAATCGATGTCGATGTAATTATCAATGTTCAGGGAGACGAACCTGAAATCGAGCCGGCGAATGTCGAACTGCTGGCAAGGTTAATGATCGATAATGCCAAAACGAAAATGGCAACGCTTATCGCGAAATTCGACAGCAAAGAACAGGTCGAAAATCCGAATATCGTCAAAGTCGTCGTCGATAGAAGTCGAAACGCATTGTACTTCTCGCGTTCGGTTATTCCTTACTGCCGGAAAAATCCGCCTGTGGGAGATTTCAATGATTATTTCAGGCATTTGGGGATTTACGCTTATACAAAAGATTTCCTGCTGGCAATAACTAAACTGCCGATGGGCAGGCTTGAACAAATTGAACAACTTGAGCAGCTTCGTGTGCTCGAAAACGGATTTCAAATTCTGACCGGACTTGTATCGCATATCGCGCCGGGGATTGACACGCCGGAGCAATATGAAGAATTTATATATAGAATGAAAAACAAGGCATAATATGATAGATAAAACAGACAAAAATGAATTATTAGCAAGCATAAGTGATACATCTACGGACAGTGAATATTTTTCGCCAATACCCAAAGGATACGTCAAAGGCAAAACCAAATACGTCATCGTGATGGGAACAGTGATGAGCGGGCTTGGCAAAGGTATATTTTCATCCTGTCTGGCTAAACTGATGCAGGATAAAGGACTGAAAGTCGCCCCTGTCAAGCTGGAAGGCTATTTGAACATCGATTCGGGCACGCTGAATCCGTTTCGGCACGGCGAAGTTTTTGTGCTCGACGACGGAATGGAAACAGATATGGATCTGGGCACTTATGAGCGAATGCTCGACCAGAATTTGAGTAAAGAAAATTTTTCAACAAGCGGTCAGATTTACCGCTCGATTCTCGATAAGGAACGGCACGGCGATTATCTCGGACGCGATGTGCAAATGATTCCGCACGTTACCGGCGAAGTGAAACTCCGGCTGCGGACGCTGGCACAAAAAACAAAAGCCGATATCGTGTTCGTCGAAATCGGCGGAACGGTGGGCGATTTAGAAAACGCATTCTACATCGAAGCGATGCGTGAACTGGCTTATGAAGAAGGGCCGACCAGCTGCTGCTTTGTCGCACTGACATATATTCTTGAGCCGCGAATCCTCGGCGAACAAAAATCAAAGGCCGCTCAACTCGGTATCAAACAATTAATGCAAAGCGGTATTCAGCCGGACATCATCGCGTGCAGAGCGGCAAGTGAAGTAAACGAAAAGGCACGACAGAAAATCAGCGTATTCAGCAACGTACCTATCGGCAGAGTCGTTAGCCTGGCGGACTCGGCAAGCATTTATCAAATACCGGCAATGCTTCGCGAATGCGGAATGGATTTCGAAGTATTGAGATTGCTGCACATCGAGGACAGAATCGACCTTCGCAAAGAACGACAGCAATGGGCCCAATGGTGCGATTTCACAGATAAAATCGGCAAAGAAAAAACCGAAGTTACAATCGGTATCACCGGCAAATATACTTCGGTGCGGGACAGCTACGCATCGATTATTAACGCGCTGGAACATTCCGGCATTGAACTGGGGTGCAAAGTCAAAATCGACTGGATCGATACAAGCGAAATAAACGAGAAAAATGTCGACGAACATCTGAAAAACGTTGATGGCATAATTGTGCCGGGCGGATTCGGAACTCGCGGAACTGAAGGCAAAATCCTGTGCATCAAACACGCACGAACCAATAATATTCCGTTCCTCGGCATTTGTCTGGGCTTCCAGATGGCAGTTATTGAGTTCGCCAGGAATGTATGCGGACTCAAGAAAGCCAACAGTACGGAAATCGAGCCTGCGTGTGCGGAGCCTGTAATCGATATTCTGCCGGAACAGAAAAAAATTGAAAAACTCGGCGGCAATATGCGGCTGGGCGGCCATGACATCGAAATCAAACCCGACAGTTTCGCACATAAACTCTTCGGAAATCATAAGACCATCAGAATGCGATTCAGACACAGATATGAAGTTGACCCCAAATTTATCGAAACACTCGAAAAAGGCGGGCTTGTCTTCTCCGGCAAAGCACCAAATCACCCGATTATGCAGATTCTGGAACTAAAGGATCATCCGTATTTTATCGCGACACAGTCGCATCCGTGTCTGACATCAAGACCGTTGCGTCCGCAGCCGATGTTCACTGGATTGGTCGCTGCAGCAATGAAAAAGAAATGCTGATTCTATAAAAAATGTACAAAAAAAGGGACAAAGCCATCGAGCCTGTCCCTTTTTTTATGGTAAACACCTAATATTTATTGCGATGATTTGCCGGCAGATTTTTCAAGCTCGGCAATCTTTTCAGCCAGTTTCTGGTTTTCGGCAGTTAGGGTTTCAACCTCCTTCATCAAATCGGTCGGGAGCTGATCCATAAGAAATTTGGTATTACTGTCGCAGGTGGTTTCAATTTCCTGCTTTGCTTTCTCGCACTCGTCCAGCAATTTCTTCTGCTGTTCAAATTTGTATTTACATAGAGCGGGCGAGTCTTTGGCTTCAACCATATTCTGACATTCCGCGAGCTGCTTCTTCAAATCAGCTATAACTTTGGCGCTGCCGGCTACAGAGGTCTTTAACGAATCAAGCTGCATTTCGCTTATCGAAATCTGTTTTTTCATCTTTTCAGCGTTCTGCTTACACTGGGCAAGAAGTTTGTTCTGTTTTTCCATCTCGTATTTGGTCTTTGCCAATTCATCCTTTAAACTGATGTTTTCAGCGGCCATAAGTCTGCCTTTTTTATCCACACCAGATGAATTCGGAGATGCCTGCTGTGATTGCTGACAGCCTGATGAAAAAAGAATAACCACGACAACGCAAAGTGTGCTGATGTATTTCATAACCTGTCCTTTAATAAAAAGTGTAATGAAAGCGAATTATAGCAGTATGTACGGTTGTGTAAAGCCATAAAAAAACGGAAGACCCTGCCGTGGCGCGTCAGAATCTTCCGTTACCTTGTGAGCTAAAAATCAAAATTTTGAGTTACGGCCCACAGTCCTGCAGTCGTTTGCTTAACTTTGCCGTAGCGAATCAAAGCAACGACCAACTCACAGAACTATTTTTTCTTTTTTGCTACTTTTTTCTTAGCTTTTTTCTTTGCCATTCTCGTTCACCTCCTTTCGGAATTAGGTTCGAATGAGAATTTTCACAGATTTCATACAAGGTGTCAAATGATTTTCGTCATAAGTACATCTCTATAACAAGTTTATCGACAAATAAATACAAATTTCTTTACAAAAATTCAAAAATCACCAAGTTAAATCGCATACACAAGATTTTTGTAAGCAAAAATAAATTCAAATTTAAAAACTTTACGCACAGTTTTTTATTTTCCAACAGATGCGATAACAGAGAAAACCGTGAATATTTTAACAAAATCAAAGATTTTTTCATTAACAAGAAAAGATTTAGAATTTACAACTACGAAAAAAACAAAACTCACAGCAAACATTCGACACTAACAATTGTCATCGCAAAAATTTATGTTAAAATGAAAAAAGGTTATGCAAAATATTCCAGCAGAAGAAAAAATTTTAAATTTTATTTATAGTTTTCAACAGTTTGGTTGTTAGATATTATGACGAAAGAAAAAATAATACTGTTCGGCGGCACATTTGACCCAATACATAACGGTCATATCGAAGTCGCAATCTGCGCAATGGAAAAAATCTGTGCAAGCAAATTTTTTTTCATCCCTGCAAGACGTTCTCCGCTCAAAAACAAACAGCCGGTCGCTTATGACACTGACAGAATAGCAATGATACAACTGGCTATCGAACGGAATAAAGACTTTGAGATAAGCAATGTGGAGATGAATCGAGCCGAGCCAAGTTACACAATCGATACCATCCGGCAATTACACGAAAAATTAGGCGAAAATTGCGAATTCTACTGGCTTATCGGCGCTGATATGCTCAAAGACCTGCCTTTATGGCACGAAATCAACGATTTATTGAGCGAGTGCAATATCTGTGTGATGAATCGAGGTGGTTATCAAAAGCCCAATTTCGACAGCCTGCGAGGAAGATTAAGCCCTGAACATATCGCAAACCTTAAAAAAAATATGCTCGAAACGCCAATGCTCGAAATCAGCAGTACGGAAATACGCAAACAACTTGTTGACGAACAGGATGTAAGTAAATTTCTGCCCCCGGCAGTGATAGATTATATCAAACGACGCAAACTGTATATTCCCAACGATTAATCCGAAAATATCATTCACAGGATGATTGTTATGGGAAAATCATCGCGTTGGCAAATTCGTTTTGGAAATCAAAATCCGCGGACAGTTCTATATGCTCCGTCTGGTCAGCTAAATCTTGTGTTTTCTTTCTGGCATCAAGTGAAAGTAACGCCATTTTAGCGCCGGCAAGCGATGTATTGCCAATAAACGAAATCTTTTCATGGCTTACATCAGCAGGCAGCAAACCGATACACTGGGCGTGATTTCTGCGAATAAAGCTGCCAAAACCGCCGGCGACAAGAACACGTTTCAAATCCGACGACTTAATATCAGCTTTTTTCAGCATAATACTTATTCCAGCACGTATCGCACCGACAGCAAGCTGAATCTGGCGGATGTCCCTCTGCGTAATTTTTACTTTTGGGGCAAGTTCAATTTCTTCGCCTGTCATTCGGCCGGTACAATCAACTACGCCGGCGTTAAGAAATTCTGCCATCATATCTATAAGGCCGCTGCCGCAAATGCCGACAGGTTTAGTATCGCCGATGACATTGCAAATGAATTTATTTTCGTTATTATCGAAGTTGACCTTCTCAATAGCGCCGGACATCGCACGCATACCGCAAGATATGCCCGCCCCTTCAAACGCAGGGCCGGCGGCAGTCGATGCGGCGAAAATTTTATTGTCGTTGACCAGCACTATTTCGCCATTTGTACCAATATCTATCATCAGCAAAGGCTGCGGCTGGTTGAGCAAATCCACGGCGAGCATGCCGGCTGAAATGTCTCCGCCGACAAAGCCGCCAATAACCGGAAAAATATAAATCACGCCCTGGGGATTAATGTGTATATCAAGCTGCGAGGCCTTTATGCTTTCGCCGCCTAACCAATTCGGCTCAAATGGCAATTGCGCCAGAGGTGCGGGGTCTATGCCGCGGAATAAATGCTGCATCGCGGTATTGCCCGCAACAGAAATTTCCAAAATATTATGATTTTTTATGCCGGCCTTTTTGCAGAGATTGTCTATCATCGAATTAATCTGCCGAATGACAGCCTTTTGCAAATTTGCAAGACCTTCGGGATTCTCGATTGAAAATTTTATCCTGCTGATAACATCGTCGCCATTAGAAATCTGCGGATTGTGGCTGCCCATCACGGCAATCTCTGTGCCGTCTTTAAGATTGACCAGAGACGCGGCCAAAGTTGTCGTGCCGATGTCAACAGCGACGCCAAAACATTCGCCGTTTTCGCACTTTCTGTCTGGTATGATTTTATGAATTATTTCCGAATCGACAACGATTTTGTCAGGGCTAAACAGCAGGGAATTTTGCGGGACCTCGATTATGGTATTCTTGTCTATCGTTCGCTGACATGCAAGGCAGTCAAATCTTTCGCCGGAAGGCTCGATAATTGTAATCTTACATTTTTTACACGTGCCCGCCCCGCCGCAAGGCGTGTCTACAATAACGCCCGCAATGGCGGCGGCTTCAATTATTTTTGTGCCGGGCAAAACATAAACGGTTCTGCCCTGCGGCTGAAAAGTAACTTTTAGTTCCATAGGATTGCCACAGAGTTCACAGAGGTATTCATTTTATTAACTCTTGTAATAAGTTTTATTGTTTTGCTGAACAGATTCGACTTTTTTCGACTTCATCAGTTCCGTGACGGCTTTCAATACTTCAAGCTTCGACAATTTCAGTCCGGCGGCAATATCATCAGCGCTGCACGGACGGCGGCGAAGCATTTCTACAATATCCTCCGAGTTGCTCGCAAAAGTTTCGCTCACAACGCCCTTGAAATCCGCAATCACTTCGGCATTGTTACCAATTCTTTTGGCTATTTCATCCAATCGCTGCGGAGTCATCGCAGCCACTTTTTCGGCAGGCGGACGGCTTACAGTATTAAGCTGGATTCTGTCAGGATTAATTTTTTTAACACACTCGGCAATTTTCGCGATTTGCTCATCACTATCATTCAGGCCGGCGATTAAGAAAACCTCCAGCCAGTACTTGCCTTTATATTCCTTTCGGAAATCAATAAGCCCCTGTAGCATTTTATCAAATGTAATTTCCGGAGCGGGTCGGTTAATCTTTTTAAGCATTTCTTCATCGCCTGCATCGAGCGACGGCATTACTATATCGGCGGCAAGCAATTCACTGCGAACTTCCGGCATCCACAGCAGCGAGCCATTCGTAATGACGGCGATGGGAACATCTGTAATCTTTTTAATTTCGGCGATTAATTTGCCACAGTGAATATACAACGTAGGTTCGCCGGAGCCTGAAAGTGTAATACAGTCCGGCTTTGTCAGCAGTTTGCCCTTCAGCTCGGCGATAATATCATCGACCGCAATCCAGCTCTGCCGTGTTGCGGTCTTTTCCGTTGTCAAACCCACCTGACAATACAGGCAGTCATACGTGCAGGTCTTGTGCGGTATAAGGTCAATGCCCAGAGACCTGCCGAGCCTGCGCGACGGAACAGGGCCGAATACATGTGCTTTGTTTTGTATTGATTTTTCTGTCATATCGCCTGAAACTCACGAGTTGTGCCGACCGAACACATAAAACAATGTTTCGGATACTGTTTTCTAAACTCCATCGCCGCTTCCGAACCTGTACAATGGCCGGGGCTGATGTTGCGAACGCCAAAACGCTCAAGGTTGTCTATAACCTTTGAAATTTTGCTTTTTCCGCTGCCGATAAGATGGAAGCCGCCCATTATCGTATGAACCTGCTGCACGCCGCTGGTTTTTGTTATATGGTCGAGTGTGTTGATAACGCCCGCGTGAGCACATCCAAAGACAACCACCAAACCGTCTTTCGTGTTGAAATAAACCGCTTGGTCATCATTCAGTTCGTCCGGCTCGGCTCCCTGGTCATCAATGAAAAAATCCTGCTCTTCAACTTCAAAACTGTTGGTTCGCGGCACCTGCCCACTGACGAAAAAGCCGGGCACAACCTCTGTCGTGTCTTTTGTCCATATAACCTGATTTTTATCAGCATGCGAAGCGATAATTTTTTTAGACCCGCCTGTTACCCCAATCGCTCTGCTCGAACCTCCGCCAAAATGATACTTCTTGTCAAGCGCATCAGGATGTATATATACTTTCGCTTTTGTCGCGATATTAAGTACCGGCTCCAAACCGCCCGTGTGGTCATAATGGCCGTGACTGATTACAATCGCGTCCGTTTCGGCAAGGTTAATGCCGAGAATTTCCGCATTGCGCAGGATAATGCCCGTCTGGCCGGTGTCGAACAGAATTTTATGTTCACCGAACTCTATCCAGAAACTTATGCCGTGCTCTGAAAGAAGGCCATCGCCTTCGGCGGTATCTTCTATAAGTGTTACAATTTTAACTTTTTTTGCCATGACGTGATAAGTATATACAATAAAGACAGATAATCAAGAGTTAAGAGTGAATAGTTAAGAGCAGCGGAATTTTATCAAATTTCAATATAGCAGGCGAAATGGCGGTAAAACAGGCCCGTCGCTCTCATTGCGAAAACCGCGAGAATCTGAATAAAAAGAACAAACAAAAGATTCAGAAAAATAATAAAAATCGACAGCGTTTTGACATCGCCGTAGTTACGACTCCAAATCTGCAACTGGCATGTAATGTAAAAAAATATCGTGAGAACTAAATAATACCGAAATGCTTTTTTAATCGGTATTATGAAATGCCTCGGCTTGAAAAGCGTCTGGATATCTCTGCTAATACTGACCAGCAGAACCGCCATCGGAAACAAAAATATCGACAACACCACAAAAGGAATTAACGCCCAATTCGATGTAATTCCCGCAGCGTTTAATATGATTTTGAATATAACCGTCGGCATCAATGAAATAACCATCGCCATAACAAATGAAATAAGCGATTTAAACGCAGAGGCGATAAATCCCCATCCTCCGCCAAATGTAATCTCCGGCAATGCTTCAGTGTCATAAGCAGTGGCATAAATAATCTCCGCATAGCACCAGAAAATCGCACCCCAGGCAATGCCGGCGAAAATGCTGCCCAAAGGAAGTGGAATAAATATTTTGCCGCCGCTGTTGCAGGCAAAGTTGAAAGTAAAATCAAGATGCGCGAGGAAAAATTTAAAAGTTATTGCGATGAGAATGAATATCAGGGTCGTAAAACTTTGTTTGCTGAAAATCGCCGCGTATGACTTTTTGAAAACCGCCTCGTAATAGCCGGGCAAAGGCTCATCATATTCTTTGGGTGGTATTATTTTCTTAACCGGTTCGCTATCGCTGTGCGGAATGATGAACCCCTGATTGCACTGCAAACAACGTGCGCGTCTGCCGGCGTAAACGTCCTTAAACGCACAGACATAACCACAACCTGGACAATTGAAAGTAACTGTTCCCACTTTTCACTCTTAACTTTTCACTATTCACTTACACCGTAACGGTGTTCATTGCGTCGATGAAACACTGGTAATCATTGACCCATTTTTTCGCTTCGAGCAGGTCAACCTTTCCGGCCTTGACAAGACGGGCAAGGTGAATCTCAAAAGTAATCATCTTTTCATCCGGTTTTTCCCGTGTTCTTGTCTGAAGCTGCGAGTAAAGCTGCTCAATTTTGCCGGTTCGAATAATATTCGCACAGGCATAATTATTGTTCATGATCTCCATACAAACTAATCTGCCTGTCGAGTCCTTCTTCGGAACCAGTTTCTGACAAACTACATACGCCAATCCCAATGAAAGCTGATTGCTGACTTCGTCCTGTCTGGATGACGGGAAATAATCGAGAATTCTTGTTATCGTGCCGGTAACGTCTCGCGTATGCAGAGTCGAAAAGACCAAATGTCCGGTTTCTGCGGCCATCAAGGTCATCGCGACTGTTTCAGCATCACGCATTTCACCAACAAAAATCACATCAGGGTCTTCACGCAGCATATACTTCAATCCTTCGGCAAATGAAGCGGTATCCCTGCCGACTTCGCGCTGTGAAATTACGGAATTCTTCTGGTGCAAAATGTATTCAATGGGGTCCTCGACTGAAATAACACGACAAGCCTTTATGTCGCTTATCCTGTCAATAAACGAAGCGATTGTCGTGGATTTGCCTGCGCCGGTAATGCCTGTCAGCAGCACAAGACCATTTTGCAAATGCACGATATCCTTGTAAACGCTGTTCGGGAAACCGATTTCCTCAAGCTGCGGAACTTCACTGCCAAGCGCTCTTACCGCCATCGCGGGGCCGTCATTATCCATAAAGACATTGATTCGGAATTGCAGGCCGGCAAACGAATACGAAGCATCAACATTATTCTTCGCCTTGAACTCTGCAACCTTTACCTCGCCGAGCAAGGGATAGATAAGCTGTTCTGCGATTTGTCTTGTAACCAGTTCGCCCTTGAGTTTCATAAGATTGCCGTCAAAGCGATACGCGGGCTGAACGCCGACTTTTATGTGCAAATCGGAGACACGCATAACGCCGTGCTTTTTGAAATAGGACAGCATATCCTCCATGCTCCATTCGCCAAACTCGGCGGTTTTGTAAATTTTTGCACTTATTGGATAATTGTCAGCCATAAACGTTTCCTTTCAGGGAAGATACGTCAATTTTAGCCATTTTTCCCTGCAAAATCAAACACAAAGACCTTTGCATTAATTATAGAGTAATGTTATGATGAATTCGTTACAAACAATCTTAAAAATGACAGAAAAAAACGAACATAATAGTTTTTTGGAAATGTCCCTCGGCGACCACCTTGAAGAGCTGCGGATACGAGTAATTCTTGCGGTAATCGGTCTTGCGGTCGCGCTGGCGGTGTGTCTGTTCTTTTCAAAGTTCTTTCTTGGACATTTGACTAAGCCGTATTTCGACGTTCAGCAGCAAACCGGTCTGCCTGCAACACTGCAAGCTATCACGCTGTCGGAAAAATTTATGGTTTATATGAAAACCGCCCTGCTGTTCGGCGTCATTCTTTCTTCGCCGTGGATATTTTATCAGATTTGGAAATTTATATCCGCCGGCCTTTACGACCGTGAGAAAAAGTTTGTACACATAGTCTCGCCGATTTGCGCTTTGCTTTTTGTGTCCGGCGCGATGTTTTTCCTGTTGGTTATCTCGCCGCTGATGATTCGATTCCTAATCGGCTTCGACCCCGGCGTCAAAGAGATTCAGACACAGGTTACGCTATCGAGTTATGTCAGTTTTATGCTTATTATGATGCTCGTTTTTGGGCTTTGCTTTCAACTGCCTATCGCTATTGTCGCCCTGAACAAGATGGGAATTCTCTCTGCGACAGTTCTTAAATCCGTGCGAAAATATGTGATACTGGCGATATTCTTTATAGCCGCGGTCGTTACGCCTTCGCCCGATATGATAAGCCAGATAGCACTGGCTGTGCCGATGTATATTTTATATGAGTTGGGGCTGCTGTTCTGCCGTTAAGACTTGGGCTTTTCGTCCTTGTCGTTAACCTTGTTTTCTATATCGTCCTGCGTTTCTTTCATACCCTTTTTAAATTCGTTAAGGCTTTTACCAAGTGAACGCGCAACTTCGGGAAGTTTTCTGCCAAATAAAACCAAAGCGATAAGCAAAATAACAATCAGTTCCGGCATACCAATAGACCATGCCAAAATGTTATCCATAATACCAAACATATTTATCTCCGATTTTTTAAAAGTAAAGTCCAACAAAGTTGACTAACAACCGTATAACAGTATAATTGTAAACGATTAATGTTGCAAGCAGGTAATACGGATTTCAAATAAAAGTCACGCGTTGCTCCGCGGTTAAAGCGAAGCGGGCAAGGAAGTTACAAACTTCACAACGCGCGAGCCCTAATACCAATTGGTATAAAAAACTTTATGTCGGCAAGTCAAAAACAGTCAACTATAAGTATTATCGTCATAATACTCCTATTTTGCATAGCGATTGCGGTAGGTTTTAAGCAGCAATGCTATCTTACCGAGGATACCGCTCTGGAAAACACCCTTTTCGGCGATAAATTTATACCGACAGACGATGTTGAGAATTACACTTCTTCCAATTTATACGAAAAAATCGATGGCAAAGCTGATTTATACCTGAATAACGGGTTTATTTCGCTCCAGTGCAGACGATTTGGGGATAGTTCCGCACTCGACAAGTGGATGGAAGTATATCTGTATGAAATGGGTAATTCAGATAATGCGTTCGCTGTTTACAGTATGCAAAAACGTGCCGATGGCACTGCATTGGACTGGACGCAGTTGGGATATTCGACTTCGGATGCGATTTATGCCGCTGCGGGTCAATATTATATCGAAACGGTGATTTCCGTTAATGACGCAGAGCTGTTCAAGGCAGCATTGAACGGCGTTACGATGTTGGCAAAGTCAATATCATCGGGTAAAGAGGAAATTCCGGGTAAGAATTTTTTTCCAACGGAAAATCTCGTCGCCGACAGTTTCAAATTCATCAGTGCCGATGCTTTCGGCAGCGATTTGCAAAATATCTTTGCGGCGGAATACAAAATCGGCGAAAATACCATAACAGCATATCTGTGCAAAGATCCGACAGGTGGAATATATAAAAATTATCATCAATTCTTAATTGATAATGGCGGGACAGAATTAAAAACAGATTCCCAACTGCCGAACGTTAAAGCGGTGGAGCTTTTTGGTACAACCGATATAATTTTTAAAGCGGGCGTATATTTTGCCGGCGTGCGAGGCACGGCGCCGTTAAACGACCTGAAACAAACAGCAGAAAAACTTTTTGAGGGTCTGTCAAAGCAAAAATGACCGAACAAGACAAAATATCGCGAAGAGAATTTATGGCACGTACAGCCAGGGCAGGTTTCTCTGTCGCTGCGGTCGCGGGTGCGGCCGGTCTGCTTTACGAAACTGATGTACTGAAAACGCTTGCCAGTGAAAAGATAATTACAGGTCTGAAGGATTTTTCCGTTCCGCAAATTGCCGGTCAGACTATGAGCGTCATAACAGGCACAAATAGAACTCAAACTGTAAATAAAGCAATTGAATTATTGGGGGGAATCGACAGATTTGTAAAGCCCGGTGAAACGGTGCTTTTAAAGCCGAATATCGGATTCTCAAGTCCGCCGAGGATTTGCGCGACAAGTCATCCTGATATAATTGGCGAGCTAACACGGCTCTGCTACGAGTACGCAAAAGCGAAAAAGGTTTACATCACCGACAATCCAATCAACGACGCTCAAAGCTGTTTTGTGAACAGCCAAATCGCAGCGGCGGCGGAAAAATACGGTGCCCAACTGATTCTACCGAAAAAGAGTTTGTTTACGCCGATGTCGCTTGACGGCGGGAAGCTGATAAAGAACTGGCCTTTCCTATATGAACCTTTGGCGAAAGTCGATAAAGTCATTGGCATTGCCATCGTAAAAGACCACGCACGAAGCGGCGCATCGATGACGATGAAAAACTGGTATGGGATGCTCGGCGGCGGAAGAAATATATTTCATACCAATATCAACACCATTATTACCGAACTGGTAATGCTGATTAAACCGACGCTGGTAATTCTCGACGCAACGGAAATAATGGTCGCCAACGGACCGACAGGCGGCTCGACATCAGACTTAAAAAGAACCAATATGATGATTGCGGGCTGCGACCAGGTTGCGGCCGACAGCTTCGGCGCAGGATTGCTGAACTTAAAGCCGGCTGACCTGCCCTATTTATCAAAAGCACATGAGTTAAAAATCGGAACGACCGATTATCAATCATTGAAACCTATTTTTGCACAAGTGAAAGGATGATTTAATGAAAAGAATTTTGTTTTGCCTTTTTGTTGTTTCACAATGTTTTGCCAACGATTTAATTAACCCATTTACAGTCGAGGGTAACTGGTACAAGACCAATCTGCATACGCATACAAACCTGTCTGACGGCGATGTCAATTTGGCGGTTCGTGTCAAGCAATATCGTGATGCAGACTATCAGGTACTGGCTGTTACCGACCACGAAAAGACAAACCACATTGACGGATATTCGGACGCCAGTTTCCTGCTGCTGAATGGTATGGAGACACATCCGAAAAGCAATTCAGAGACCCCGTACCATCTGGTTTGCGTAAATATTCCGGAAAGCCTCTCGTTCGCGAAAGACGTCAACGCGAATGAACGTGTTCGACAAGTCAGGGCGGCAGGCGGCGAAGTAATTTTCGCACATCCGTATTGGTCGGGACATAATATCAACGATATGCTCGCCGTCGATGGCTTTATCGCGATGGAAGTTTATAACAGCGAATTCTATTACACAGGCAAAGGCTATAGTTCCGTTCAATGGGATCAGTTGCTCAACACAGGCAAAATCATGCCGGCTGTTGCGGCGGATGATTTGCATAACAGCAAACTCATCGGTCAAAGCTGGATAATGATAAAGGCAAAAGAATTAACGGCAAACGCTGTAATGGATTCCTTGAGAACCGGATGCTACTACGCTTCCAACGGACCTAAATTTGAAGATTTCCATGTGGACGTCAATTCGGTGGTTGTAAAATGCTCGCCGGTAGTTGAAATATGTTTTATGGGCCAAAATACATACAGCTATAATATTACGGCAGAAAAGAATAAATTAATAACGACCGGTAAATACAAACTTCCGGAAGGTATTCAATGGGTTCGCGCGGAAATTGTTGACGCTAACGGCAGACATGCGTGGACAAATCCGATAGTAATTAAAAATAAAAAATGATTAGTTGAATTTTATGCGAATAACGACAGCAAGAAAAATTAGTCAGGCTTTCTTTTTTGCCTTGTTCATCTGGCTGTGTATTGTGACAGCGGTCGGGGTCAAGTTCTGGCAATTGCGCGGCTGGCCTGTAAATATTTTTCTGCATCTTGACCCGCTTGTCGCAATCGGGACAGTTATCTCTACACATAAGTTGCTTGCCCCGCTTCTGTGGTCGCTTGCAACGATTATTCTGACAATTTTAATCGGCAGGTTTTTCTGCGGATGGGTTTGTCCGTTCGGAACGCTTCATCAGTTTATATCGTTGCTTTCGCACAGAAAAAAAACTGCGGAGTTGCTTTCTGTACATAAATATCACAAGGCACAAAATATCAAATACTATGTTCTGATTGTGTTTTTATTAATGGCTGCACTGCCGGGGATGCGGAATCTGCAAAGCGGCCTGCTCGACCCGATACCAATGTTTACGCGAACGGTCAATATTCTGCTTTTGCCGGTTATAGATAACTGGACGAATGTTATTTCTGCCGGCCAGCGGTTTTACAAAGCTGTGATACCTGTTCTGGCTGTGTTTTTAGCGTTCACGATTCTTAATTTTTACATCCCGCGGTTTTTCTGTCTGTTTATTTGCCCGCTGGGCGCACTTTTTGGAATTTTAAACCAATTCGTAATCTTTCGAATCAATCGCAATTCGAAATGCACCAACTGCAAACTTTGCAATGCTCATTGTCAGGGCAACTGTCAGCCTTCGGAGACAGTCAAATTGAGCGAATGTCTGCTCTGTATGAACTGTATTGACGACTGCAAATTCGACGCGGTTGATTTCAGCACGGCATCGAATCCAAATGTACAAACACCGCCTGATATTACAAGACGCGGCCTTATGGCGGCTGCCTTTACCGGATTGATGGCGATGCCGACATTCAAACTGCTGAAAACAAGCAGGGATTCGGTTGGTATTATCCGCCCGCCCGGCGCTTTGCCGGAAAATGAATTTATAAAACGCTGCATCAAATGCGGCCAGTGTATGCGGCTGTGTCCGACAAATGTGATTCAGCCGCTTGGTATCGAAGCGGGAGTTCTGAATCTTTGGACGTCGACGATGAATTACCGAATCGGCACAAGCGGATGCCAGTACGACTGCGTGGCTTGCGGGTATGTATGCCCGACTGGTGCGATACGGCCGCTGACGCTTGCGGAAAAGCTCGGCAAGGGAAAATTCTCCGCCGATGGACCGATTAAACTTGGAACCGCGTCATTTGACCGAACCAAATGTCTGCCATGGGCATTCAGCACGCCTTGCCTCGTTTGTCAGGAAAACTGCCCTGTCAGCCCGAAAGCTATCTATACGCATGAATCATTTAGTTCTGTTTTCGATACAGACAAAATCAAAAGCGTCCAGGATGGTGAAATTGTATTGGGCGAAAACTCGCTCGAAGCCGACAAGTTCGCGGCCGGCGATTATTACTGCCAGTTTAATGCAAACGGCAAAGTTGCCCGCGAACCAATTATCGCCAACAGCAGTAATACTATTAAGATTGCTCAAAATATCTCCGACGCTGCGGTAAACAACATTCAAATTATGCTGCGATTGCAGAGGCCTTTTGTAGATTCCTCAAAGTGTATCGGATGCGGAATTTGTCAGCACGAATGTCCAGTGTCCGGCAAAGGCGCAGTAATTGTAACACCTTACGGCCAAAGCAGGGAAAAATAAAATACAAATGGAAACCACGAATTAACACGAATAAACACTAAATATAACGGAGATAGTTATGGAAAAGAAAAATATAAACAGACGTGAATTTTTTAGAGTTGCCGCCGGAAGCGGTTTGGCTGCGGCGATAACTTCCAGTCTTTCTTTCGGAGCTGACAGTAACGCTCCTGCTAATTCTAACAAACCGGCAAAACCAAAATTTCCACAAGTTCCCACCAGAACCTTTGGAAAAGCTAATGTTTCTGTGCCGATGCTGTCGCTGGGTGCAATGTTCGATACAATAGAAAACCAAATCATTCTGTATAAATCAATGCAATGGGGCATCAATTACTGGGATACCGCTCACGGCTACGCTGGCGGAAAAAGCGAAGAAGGTATCGGAATGTATTTCGCCAAAAATCCAAACAAGCGAAAAGATGTATTTCTGGTCACAAAGGCTTCCGGCGCAAGCGATTCAGCGTCTCGCACCGACCGGCTGCAAACATCTTTTAAAAGAATGAACACGAATTATATCGATTTATATTTCGGTGTACATGGAATGAACAATCCGGCCGACCTTAACGACGATTTGAAAAACTGGGCAGCAGACGCCAAAGCAAAAGCCCAAATTAAATATTTCGGCTTCACAACGCACAAAAATATGACCGCCTGCCTTGAAGCCGCTGCAAAAACCGACTGGATTGACGCGATTATGACCAGCTATAATTTCAGACTTATGCAGGACCCGAAATTTATGGCCGCTGTCGACACGTGCAAAGCAAAAGGAATCGCGTTAATCGCAATGAAGACACAGGCAGGCAGGTCTGACGGCAGTGATGAAAAACCATTAGACAGATACTTCCTCGACAAAGGCTTCACTGAAGGTCAGGCAAAAATTAAAACCGTTCTGCAGGATGACAAAATCTGCTCGGCGTGCGTCGGAATGAAAAACATAGCACTGTTGACTTCCAACGTCGCGGCAATTCTTGACAAAACAAGACTTACACAGAGCGATTTGGATTTTATGAACAGTTACGCGAAAGAAACCAGCGGCGGATACTGTAATGCGTGCGGCGCGTGCAGCGCAGCGGTTCCGCAAATACCTTATGTAAGCGATGTAATGCGTTCGCTGATGTATCATAATAAATACGGCGATGTGAAACTGGCAAAGGGACTTTTCGCTGAAGTTCAGGCAAAAACAAATTGTAGAATTGGTTCCGCTGATTATAGTGCAGCTGAAAAAGTTTGTCCGAACGGCAACAGAATCAGCAAGTTAATGCTCGAAGCGGAAAGACTTATGGCGTAGCAACAGCCACAAAGACACAAAGATTTATAATATATTACTGCGCAAAGGCGGCCTCGATTATTTCGTCAAATGTTGGGGCATAGCCGCCCCATGCCTTTAATACCAGTCCGTCACGCACAACAACAACCACAGGCGTTTCGACATACCACGTCTTTATATCGCTCAAACGCCCTTTGTTTACTTTGCTGTCGGCGGGCATCAACTGCAATTCGCCCTCTTCGTACGGCTGCATTTCGATAAAAGCCATATCAACATTGTTGCCTTTGAGATCGCCGTAAAACTTTTCGTAAATCGGCATCGCCTGTCGGCAGTCGGGACAGTCATTGTGATACATAAGCACGACCCAGTCGCCGGTTTGCAGTTTGTCCTGAATATCAACATACTGCAGCAGCGGCCATGTTTGCTGACTCTCCCATTTGCTTACATCGATAACTTCATACTTCTCGCTTACCATCGGCGGTTTATTTGTAATCAAAACATACTCAATCGTCGGCAGCAAAATAAAAGTCGGTATCGCAATAGCCAGAAAATATCGCAGACTCGGCCACGGCGGCGGCAAAAGCTTTAGCCCCTTCGGCCTGCATATCGCAAATGCCAGAAACATAGGTATGTCCATAAAGCACAGCGTAATCCACGGCCTTACGTGTACCGTTCCAAAGCAACCGCAGGATTCTGCACCGATCATCCACTTTTGCAGCGTAACAGCGATAAAACCGGCAAACGCGATAAACCCCAACAGCCAGGCAGCTTTCCTGAACAAACCGCAGAGCAGCCAAATCGCAAGGCCAAGTTCAAGCGGAATCTGGATAAGGAAAAATTCCCACGATTCCCAAAAACCTTTGCTCAATATCGGCTCTGTCAACAACTGATTGATTTTCAGCGCCGAAGCGATAAGCAAAACCAGACCGGCGATAGTCATTACAATTTTGTTAGCGTTTTTCATTTTCACTCTACCAAAAGACTCAAAACTTAAAACTCATAACTCAAAACTATTTTATGCCCTCATATGCAGTCCGCCGTTAACGGCGATATATTCACCTGTAACAAACTCGGCGGCATTGCTTGCCAAAAACAGAATCGCTTTGGCGACATCCTCGGCTGTACCGTTCCTGCCCATCGGCGTTTGCTGCGCAACCTGTGCCCTTCGCTCTGGAGTGCTGAACTGTTCGTGGAATCGTGTTTCGATAAGGCCGGGCAAAACTGAATTAACCCTTATGCCAAATGGCGCAAACTCTTTTGCCATCGCAATTGTCATAGTCGCCACGGCCGCTTTAGCAGATGCATAAATTCCGCCGCCAATCGCACCGGCGGTGTGTCCCGCGATTGAGCCGGTGTTTATAATGCAGCCTTTTGATTTTTTTAACGCCTCAAGCGATGCCTGTGTCGCCAGAAAAATGCTTTTAATATTTGTCGCCATAACATCATCGAAATATTCCTCGCTCGCATCGGCAAACGTCTGGCGGGCAATGAGTGAACCGGCGTTATTGACCAGAATATCAATGCCGCCGGCTGTTTTTTCAAAATCCTGAATCATTTTGAATACCTGCTTCTTGTCGCGCATATCAGCCTTGAGCAGGCAGCCGTCGGAATGTTTTTTAACCTCGGCAAGCGTCGTTTCGCCGCCCTTTTGCGTTCGGAAATAATGAACGCCGACGAAACAGCCCTGCTGGGCGAATATTTTTGCCGTTGCGATTCCAATTCCGCTTGACGAACCGGTAACGAGAACTTTTTTACCCTTTAAATCTTCGTAAATCATTTATCCGCAAACTCCTTTTCCTGAATTTGCTCCAACTGCATTGTGAATTTATCTAATTTTTTCTGGCCGTCATCATGCTTGGCCTGCGCGTTGCGAAGATGGCTGCCGAGCGTATCCCAAATCGATAAAAAATCGCCGAACGAATTTTTCAGCGTATTAAGGTTCTGGCGAATCTCGGCGGCCTGCTTTTCTATCTGCATACCATGCAGCCCCATCACAATCGTCATAAGATAAATATAAAGCAGGTTCGGCGAAACCGGAAAAACCTTTCGTTCCAGAGCGTAATCCTGAATGCTTATATTATCATCAGAATTTTTGACCATCGCTTCATAATAAATATTTTCAGCCGGCATAAACATAATCGCGAAATCCAGCGTGCCTTCATCGGGCTTAATGTAACTTGTGGAAATCTTATCTATATGATTGCGGACGTCTTTGAGAAAATCCCTGCGGGCTTTCAATCTTTCAGCGTCGCCGGCGGCCTGCTGAAGTTTTTCAAAATTGCTCAATGGAAATTTCGCATCAATGGGAACAGAATATTTCGGCATTTTCACAAGGCCGTCAACTTTTTTGCCGTCGCGGAATGAATATTGAAGGCTGAAACTGTCGGCCGGAAGTACCGCGGAAAGTATATTTTCCAGCGACCATTCGCCAAGTCCGCCGCGAAGTTTCGGGCTGGCGAGTATCTGCTGAAGACCTTTTATATCCGCGCCCAATTCGATAATCCTGTTGTTTGCTCCCTGAAGCTGACCGAGCTGCGAGCTTAAGTCTTTTAAGGTCTGTGAATGGAATTGCAGGTTTTTGTTCACCGAGTCCTGATTGGTTATCATCGATTGCTGAAAGCTCTGCGTGAGGTTTTCCTGGGCGGCTTTTAAATCCTTTAACTGCTGCACAAACCCCTTTGCCTGCGAAAGCCAAAGCAACAAAGCAACCACCGCCAGGACAAGTATAATCAATATTATGACAAATGTTTCCATACCAAAATCCTTGTATATTTCATAATTGTAATAAAACTCTACACTTATGTCAACGATTATAGCCGTTAAGTCTTCGCCGACACCAAAGCATTGACACTTTGGTGTTTATTATTGTATATTTTGACAAAATACTTTTGTCTGTTATCATCATAAGAATGAAAGTTTTTGTTATAACAGCGTTTTTGATGACTATATCAATGGCTCCTGCTAAGTCGTTTTATGTCTATTTTGGAACTTATACCGAAGGTGAAAATTCCGGCAAAGGTATCTACCGCGGCAGCCTTAACCTTAAAACCGGGAAGCTCTCTGATATTGTACTTGCCGCAGAAGTGAACAACCCATCATTTCTTCAAATACATCCAAACCACTGTTTCCTCTATTGTGTCAGTGAATCAAACGGCATCGGCAGTGTGAATTCGTTTGTAGTCAACCCTAAAAACGGGAACCTTAAACCTCTAAATCAACAGCTATCAAACGGCAGCAATCCCTGCCATATAAGCATCGATCATACTGGTAAAAATCTGTTTGTCGCCAACTATACAAGCGGCAGTATTTCTGTGATTCCTGTCAAGTCGAATGGTATGCTTGCAGAACTTTCATGCTCTTTCCGGCATGAGGGGAGCGGCATAAACCCTCATCGGCAACAAAAACCACATGCTCATTCAATTAATGTCAGCCCGGATGACCGTTTTGTTTTCGCGGCGGACCTCGGAATTGATAAGATAATGATTTACAAATTAAATTCGGAAACAGGAACAATTACTCCAAACAATCCGCCTTTTGTAAAACTCAAATCCGGCGCAGGCCCGCGTCATTTTACATTTCATCCATCTGGAAAGTTCGCCTACGTCATCAACGAACTTGATTCTACAATAACCGCATTTAAATATAATGCGCAATCTGGCAATCTCACAGATATCCAGACTGTAAAAACCATTCCTGATGATTATAATGGTTCAAATTACCCTGCCGAAATATGCGTTCATCCGAACGGAAAATTTCTTTACGGCTCAAATCGCGGACACGACAGTATTGCCGCATACCAAATCGATACGGACACAGTAAAATTAACTTTCATCAAATATGAAATTACGGATATCAAAACGCCAAGAAATTTCTGCATTGACCCAACAGGTACATTCTGCCTTGTTGCCAATCAGGACAGCAATTCAATTGTGGTCTTCAGAATAAATGCTAAAACCGGCACACTTGAACCTGCGGGATACAAAATATCCATTCCAAAGCCCGTCTGCATCAGAATATTATGAATAGATGTGAGACAAAATAATACTTTCAGGAAATAAATCTATGAGCAAATTACATAAACGATTAGTGCTGTTGTACGCGATACTGATTGTGTCAGGTCTGGCATCCACCGGCATCGGCAAGGTTAAAATTGACAGCGAAAAAACCAAGAAGTATCAAACGCAAAGACCTGCAAACTGGGCTGTCGCAATTAAAGAAGATGGCCTGCCGAATTTTCATAAGGTTTCCGAGACTTTGTACAGAGGCGCACAACCTGACGCCAACGGAATCGCAAAATTAAAAGCGATGGGAATCAAAACGATATTGAATCTGCGGGCATTTCATTCCGACAAAGATGAAATCGGCGATGTCAATATCGGCTGCGAACATATTTCAATGACAGCGTGGCATCCTGAATATAAGGAAATCGTGAAATTCCTTCAGATTGTAACAGACCCCAATAAAACGCCAGTGTTCGTGCATTGTCAGCACGGAGCGGACAGAACCGGTTTAATGTGCGCAGTGTACCGCGCAGCAGTTGAAGGCTGGTCTAAAGAAGACGCCCTGAATGAAATGATTTATGGCGGCTACGGATTTCATTCCATCTGGAAAAATTTGCTGAATTATTATATGCGTCTCGATATTGAAAAACTCAAACAGCAAATCAACCCAAATTCTCCAGAGCCTGTGAAAAATCCTTTATAAAGGTCATCCGCTGATTCCAAACCTGCGGACAAACGTATAAGTGTGCCGCCATACGAACGCCAAGCGTTTTAATACTGCCAAACGCAAGCCATGAGTCTTAATGTCAATCGACGTCTTTTGACAACCGTTCACTATTTTACGATTTTTACAGGCGCAATCTTCTCAAGCTGGGGCTGCAACGTGTTCGCATCGCCTACGACTACAATTATTAATTTATTCGGAGTCAGCGTTTTATCAACGAGGTTTTTGCAATCTTCAATTTTCGTGCCCTGCACGGACGAAAGCAGTTTATCAAGATAATCGTCATTTAAATTCTGCGATTTTATAAGCCATAAATCCTTGGCAATCTGCTGCGGCGTTTCACGATTAATCACAAAACTGCCCGCGATATAAGACTTGCTCTGCGACAGCTCATTGCTTTCAGGCGGAACCGTTTTGAGCCTGTTGATTTCTTCAAGAATCCCCTTTACAGCGTCGGCAGTTGACGCTGTTTTGCTGAATGTTGAAATCTCGAATTCGCCCGCCATATTATTCGCTATATATCCGCCCCAAACGCCATAGGTCAGACCTTTTTCAATTCTAATAGATTTATTGAGTCTGCTGTTGAAGCCGAAGCCGAAATAATCCGAAACGATTCTGCTCGTGAAATATTCAGGCTGCACTTTGCGTGTAATACCGAGCTTGCCGATGCGTATCTGGCTTTGATGACTGCCGAGATAATTAACAAGATATATTTCCGTCGGCTGATTATTGTCCGGCAAAGCAAAATTTTCCTTCACTTTCGGCTCAACAGCGTTGTGCCATTTGCCGAAATTTTTCTCCGCAAGTTCAACAGCTTTACTCTTTTCGATATCGCCGGCGAATATAAGAACCGCCTGATTCGGCTGCGAATAAGTATTCCACCATTTTTTGCATATATCCGCTGAAAGTTTATTAATATCTTCAACTTCGCCTGTGGATGTTCTACTGTACGGATGGTTGCCGTAAAGCTTTTTGCGAAATTCTTTATCAGCTATATATTCCGGCGTCTGCTGCTTGACAGCAAGATCTGTCAGCAGTTTTTCCTTTTCCTTATCAAACTCAACTGCCGGGAAAGTCGGATTCAAAACAACTTCCGCCATCAATTCCATAGCGTTTTCAATTCTGTCCGAAACGCAACTCACCGCCACGCCGCTGTTGTCCATACCGCCGGAGACTGACAGTGAAATCGCCTGGCTTTCCAGCTTTTCGGCAAGCTGCGCCGCTGAATATTTTTTCGTTCCTTTTTCAAGAAGGCTCATAGCCATCGAACACGTGCCGGGAATTTCATCTGTCCAACCGCCGTATTTTATGCCGAGCTGAACGGTAATAAACGGAACTTCCTTATTCGGAACAACCATTACAGTCAGACCGTTAGCCAGCTTTTGGCTGTAAGTTTCGGGCTTTAGACCACTGATATTCGATTTCGCAAATGGAACAGACTGTGGATAATCCTGCGGACGAACGCTGTGGCCTCTGCCGGGCTTTGGCTCGTTGGCGTCATTTGTGTCCGATACGACAGTGGATTCTTGTCCTGAATTTTTGCTGAATACAGGGCCGTCGATATTCTGCGGGACATAAATTCTGAAAACTTTTTCCGGCGTAAGATATTTATTCGCGACTTCCCTAATTTTTTCAGTCGTAACTTTTTTGATATCATCAATCGAAGTATTGACAAAATTTACATCACCCATATCTATCGCAGCTGCGCCTAACGCCTCTGCCTTGTTCTCAATTTCAAGGTTTTGCGTAACTAAGCTTCGCAACATTAGATTCTTTGCCTTTTCAAGTTCCTCCGCAGTTACACCATCAGTTCTGACTTTCGCAACGCACTCTTCAATGAGTTTCATGACTGTATTAGGTTCGCCTCCAGTTTGCGGCAAAACAGCATCGATTGCGAAAAGACCTGCCTGCTGCAATGAGTATGTTTCGGCGTCAGCACTTACTGCCAAACGCTTCGTATCGACCAATTCAGAGTATATCCTGCTCGAATTGCCGGAACCGATAATTACAGAAAGCAAATCGAGAGCGGTAGTGTCATCGCTGCACGCCGGCACTGTCAGCCATCTTACGCCGACAATAGGTGCCGGGGCAAGTTCGCCTTTGATTATCACGTCCTCCGGCTTGTCAGGATAATGCTGTTTGACTTGTATCTGCTGCGGTTTGGCTTTGCCCTCTATCCAGCCGAAATATTTTTTCGCAAGTTCCTGTGCCTGTTGATGCTTAACAGCGCCGACAATTATCAGCGTTGCGTTCTCCGGCCCATAATACTTCTGCCAGAAATTGCGAAGTTCATTTGTGGACGCGGCCCGCAAATGTGATATCTGACCAATCGGCATCCACCGATAAGGAGTCCCTGCAAATACTGCATCAAACACCTTTTCAGAAATCGTGCCGTAAGGCTTGTTCAATCTTTGTCTTAACTCTTCCTCAACAACCTTACGTTCCGTAAAAAAGTAGTCCTGTGTGATTTTAAGAAACGTCATTCTTTCCGCTTCGAGCCACAGCGCAACGTCAATCTGTTCCGCGGGCAGCGTTTCAAGATATACTGTCCTGTCGAAACTTGTGTAGCCGTTACAGGAGCCGCCGACCGAGCGAATAATACTGAAATGTTCTTCGGGACCTAATCTGTCTGTGCCGCGAAACATCATATGCTCAAACATGTGCGCAAAGCCCTGCCGATTCGGGTCTTCATTCTTGCTGCCGACGTTATACCAAACCTGCACGGCTACAATCGGACATGAAAAATCCTCAAGAGTAATAACGGTCAGGCCGTTATCCAGAACAGTTTTTTGATAATCAAATAGCTTGCCGGACCCTGAAGCGGCTAAAACTCCCGGAAGTAAAACTAACGCGACAAACAGTAAAATCAACTTTCGCATTACAAAAATCCTTAAATTTGAACATTCCAATTTTAAATGAATATTTCAATTATGGATTAACACCCGCAGAAATGCAACTAAAAACGAACGTAACACTTTTAGATTACAGTATACTACATACAAGTATAGTACGATTTAAATTTAGTTTTGAAATTATAGTTCTGATTAGTCGTTAGTCGATGGCGGAACGCCGGTAGTTATAGCTTAAAAATGGCCGGCAATAATTTATAAAAAAATGACAATGTAAAATTTTAAAAGCTCAATTCGCCGAATATGAACACGTACCCGCTTGAGAGCATAAATATCGCAGGCAAAGAGTTGATAAAAAAAAGCCGTTAGAGGGTGTGAAATAAAAGATATGAATTGAAGCGAAACAATGCGGACGATTTAACATTTAACGATTTAAGATTTAAAATTTGAGTTTTTTGGGAATTTACTGATTTAACGAACCACGTCATAGTGATGACGTGACTAAACTCCCCCGGCACAGGCCGAGGCTAAACGACAAACCCTGCCAAAGTGTTGGCAGGGCTAACCAAAAATGTTAGTATTGCGTCATCCAATCATCGGCCAGGATAGCAAAATCTTTCATATTGACGATGCCGTCAAAATTGACATCGCTCAAAGGTATTTTTGTGGTATTTGCATGCCATTCATCGCCATAAGCAAAACCGTCCGGTACCCAAATTTCTTGTATATCGCCGTATGTAAATGAAATCCGTTCCACGGGGGGATAGTTTGATGTTTGGGCATCAATAGTATTAGGAACTTCCTTGCGAATGCCGGAAATATATGCGTTGTTCAATACCACCGTATAAAAGTGCTGTGTCGTACCGTCGCCGCTGGGATCGGGGCGGTAAAATTTAAATGTCGCCTGCAGCCTTTCGTGATTGCACCATGCTCTAAACAGCCGAGGCGTAGAACGGTCAAACTTCTTTAGAATGGAAACCGGAAAATGGTCCCGCACCTCACCTGTGATGCCGTTTCTTGGATCCGGCTCGCCGACAAGCATGTGCGTATATGCTGATGCTTCGATTGTATTTTCCCGTCCCAGTGAAATTAGTGTTGAATCTCCTTGTATCCAGCCTTGATCTTGCCCAATCAGTGTAAGATGTACGGTTTCAGCACTGAAAGATACGGCTGTGAAAACAAAGCAAAACACGATTGACATGAGTAAGCAGGTAGTTTTCATAATACATTCCCCCATAAATGGATATTTTAGCCTGTAATTATACCGCTGAACATATCAAGATATCTGATAAAAGTCAAGTTTTATCTTTATTTGGGTCGTAATAATCGCGGAAACCGGATTTGGCAACAAGGTATTATGTACCGTAAAAAAAGGTTGAAATTTTTGTTACCTTTTTACGGCCGGATGCACTTAATCTATGTGAAAGTCTCGAAAAGCAACGTTAAAAGTGGCTCTTTTTCATTAAAATAAACCAATGGACGTTTTGGGGGCATATGGTATAATGCGTTTATGGAAAATGACTTACAGGACATATTAGCCAGTGCCGCCGGTGATGGCGAGGCTTATCGCAGGCTGGTAAAGGCCTACGAACAGCAAATCGCTCGGCTTATGTGGCGATTTACGCGAGACAAGAACGAGTGCGAAATTCTTGTCCAGGATGTCTTTGTTGAGGCGTTTTTTAGTCTTAAAAGCTATCGCGGTCAGGGGCCATTTCCACACTGGCTGAATAAGATTGCAACGCGTGTCGGCTATCGGTTCTGGAAGCAGCAAACCAAAGCAAGATTGTTCGTCGAAGTCGAGGATTTCGACAACATCAACGCACCCCAGACCGAAGAGCAAATTGACCCGACCGAAGCGGCTGCTGCTTTGCATAAGCTGCTGGAAAGACTTCAGACCGACGACAGACTCGTGCTGACGCTGATGTATTTTGAGGACTGCTCGATTGAAGAAATCGCGCAGAGGATGGGATGGACTCGTGCAGGGACGAAAATGCGGGCGATGCGGGCTCGTTCAAAACTGAAAAAAGCTGCTGAAAAAGAAAATTTTTCGGAGAGATTCGAATGGATAAAATAATTAATATTATCGAAAAACTGGCTGACAAGGCTAAGAATGAAGTCGCGCCTCAATTCTATGTCGCCGACGATGTGATGACTCGCATAGCTTTAATGCAGCGAAGCAGGCCGGGGCTTCTGCCGCTGGAGCTGTTCGCGGGCTTCACGGCTGTGGCGGCATCGATTATGCTGTTCTTATCGCTTGAGGCAATACAGAATATTTTGAATCCAATGGCGCAACTGCTTACGCCGTATCAGGGAGCTTCGTTATGGTAGAAGAAAACACAACGTGCTTATTCAGACAGAATAACAAGATGCTGACCAAACTGCTCTGCGCAGTAGTTATACTCGCATCGGGCATAATCATCGGCAGCGGAGTAACTATTCAGATGATAAAACACCGTGTTATATGGGTTGACAAGATTCATATGGACACAAACGACATCACAAATAAAATCGCGGAAAAATATACACTGGATGCACAGCAAATCGAAGGAGTTCGCGGAATTATGAATCGTGCATTTGAGCACAAAAAATCAAATGACGAATGGATGGACAAGCAGCGCGATGATTACGCACAGGTTATCATCACTGAAATGAATTCCGTTATGACGCCGGAACAGTATGCAAAGTGGAAAAAAGATTTCCTCGAAATGCGCGAGACATTTAAGAAGCGGAAATAAACTCTCTTCGCCGAGTCACACACCTTATCTCCGCAACTTGTTCTGCCCGTCAGATATGTTAATACTACACACCTTTTAGCCACAGATTTCACTGATTTTAGGGGACAGGTATAGGCAAGCGTTTAGCGTGGAGCGTGGAGCGTTTAGGATATAGGGGGAAATAGTGTAAAACTATGGACCGCTGCGCGGCAAATTTTATTCATTGTTCTGAACAGGCCAGAAAACATAGTCGCCACCTTCTTGGTTTGCTCCCCAATATTCGCTGTGCACTCCGCCGTCATCTTTGAAATTTGCCCCAATACTATACAGTATAAAATCATCGCCTGCCTTTTTATAAACCAAAGATTTATCGCTATACGGGTCCATTGGCAAACTGTCAATGAACCCTTTATCAATGAGTTCTTCTATCTTTTCGGGAAATTTAGCTTCCTGTTCTTTATATTCAATAATTGAAATGGTACAAAACAATGCTCCTTTATAAGCATTATGGTTATGCTGAGACCCGCACACCATTCCTTCTGTTTTTCCACTATCAAAATTCAATAAATAATTACCTTTAGTAAATACACTTAAACTTTCGGCGTAAGTAGTTTTGGCTTGATTTAACTGCCAAGGCGTTTGCTTAATAAGTTGATTGAAGTAATCACAATATTTTTCTGCAAGTTCAACTGTGTCTTTTTTGTCGGGATGGGTAATGCTAATCAATAAAGCCTTAGGATACGAAACCCTTAGAGATGTTCCGTCAATTTGTTTTTGATCCTTTGTCATTTTTGCAAAAGCAGATGGAATCAGCTTGCCATTCTCATTCCCGTTATCAGTAAAACACTTTTGTATTTCGTTAAGCGTATATATCAAGTCGCTGGTGGAAAGTTCTAACATTGTTTTTTGGGTTGCCATATGAATTTTTAATTGTTGTTTGAAAGATTTTAAGATGTCAACTGGAACAGCATCTTCGTCTATAATTGCAAGAGCTGTTCTAATAACTATAGCTCGACTTGCAAGGCCAACTAATTGTTCTAAAATAACTTTAGGAGGTGTTAATTGTGAAGCTGACAAATAAATATTGGATAATTGATCAAAAGCTTCTTCATATTTTCCATCATAGGCATCCAATTTGGCCCGCCAAGCTGCCGCATAAAGTACCTTTCTATAAGAAGTTATTTCCAGAAATTCTATTTCATCTACACTATTACTGTCTGCCCTTGTCCCAACCCACCAATAAGGTTTTACAACTGCCTGATTAAAGCTGCTAATGCAATTTGCATTCTCACTGAGCCATTTTCGTAAAACGCCAATTTCATCATCATTAAATCTTTTTAAAGACACATGTCTGTCTTTATTTTTTAACGCTTCAGGAATTTCAACATAAGTGTCAAAAGCTTTCTGATAGAAAGGGGCAGCATTATTGTTAGGGTCGAAATTGTCAGGCTTAGTAACTCGATTGTATTCGGCAATATAGTCAATTGTATTTTTACGCTTTGCCAGATCTCTTCGAGCCGGTGCAATAATGACAACTGCAAATAATATAACAATTAAAAATAAAATTTTATAATACATTATATAGATATATCCTTTGATTTTTTATGAGTTCGTTACTCTCGGTTTGCCGGAGGATGTTTCGCAAAAAACTCCTGCAAAACAATATGGACATTATAAGGCGGAATTTATTACGATGCAACATAAAATGAAGATTTGAAAAACCATAAGAGTTTTGAGTTTGAATTTTTCTACTTTACGATTTCTCCACTACGCTCTAAATGACCTTCACTGCCACAGATGCAGGGGCCAAATTAAAACGATTGATTAAATGTGAATATTTTGGTAGAATTTTAAGTTTACATTATTTTAATAACGTTTTAAACGGACTGGATTTATGGCAGAAGAATTACCAAAAGTATATGAACCAAAGGAAATTGAGCAGTTTGCCGACGGCATTTGGGCCAAAGGCAATTATTTTCATACCGAACCGCCCGCAAAAGGCGGCAGAAATGGAACGCCTTACACCATCGTAATTCCCCCGCCGAACGTTACCGGCGCCCTGCACATGGGACACGCAATCGATAACACGCTTCAAGATGTGCTGATTCGCTTCAAAAGAATGTCTGGCTTTAATACGCTCTGGATGCCCGGCACAGACCACGCAGGCATCGCGACGCAATCGGTCGTCGAAAAAAATCTAAAAGCTAATACCGGCAAGACCCGCCACGATGTCGGCCGTGAAAAACTCGTCGAAATGATTTGGGAATGGAAAGACCAGTACGGCAACAGAATTCTCGAACAGCTAAAACGTATCGGCGCAAGCTGCGACTGGCAGCGGACGAGATTCACACTCGATGAAATGTGCGCAAAGGCAGTTCGTCATACTTTTGTGAATCTGTTCAAAAAAGGTTTAATCTATCGCGGCAAAAGACTTGTCAACTGGGATTCGATTTTGCAAACTGCTGTCGCTGACGATGAAGTTGTGCATAAAACCGTTAAGGGCAATTTCTGGTATATCAAATATCCGTTGGCGGATGGAACAGGCTTTATTACTATCGCAACGACGCGTCCCGAAACAATGCTCGGCGATACGGCGGTAGCGATAAATCCCAAAGATCCAAGAGCTGCGAAACTCCTCGGCAAAAAAATCAAACTGCCGCTGACCGACAGAGAAATTACAATCATCGCAGACGACCACGTCAAACTCGGCGAAGGCACAGGCTGCTTGAAAGTAACGCCCGCACACGACCCGAACGATTACGAAATCGGACAAAGACACAAATTGGAAATGATAAATATTTTAACGTCCGACGGCAAAATTAACGAAAACGGCGGAAAATTCGCAGGCCTCGACAGATACAAAGCCCGCAAAGCGATTGTCGCTGAACTCGAAGCAATGGGATTGATGGAAAAGATTGAGCCGCGTGAACACGAAGTCGGCCATTCAGACCGCAGCGGCGATATTATCGAGCCGTATCTTTCCGACCAGTGGTTCGTCAGCGTTAAACCTTTGGCCAAGGAAGCAATCAAAGCTGTCGAAGACGGCAGAATAAAATTCCATCCCGAACGCTACGGCAAAACGTATCTCGACTGGCTCTACGGTATCCGCGATTGGTGCATCAGTCGCCAACTCTGGTGGGGACATCGAATTCCGATTTGGTATTGCCAAAAGTGCGGACATATCAACACCGGCATCGAAGACCCGACACAATGCGAGAAATGCAAATCGACAGATTTGGTGCAGGACCCGGATGTTCTCGACACATGGTTTTCATCTGCGCTTTGGCCGCATAGTACGCTCGGCTGGCCGGAGAAAACTGAAGAATTAAAATTTTACTACCCGACCAATACGCTGGTTACCGCGCGCGATATTATCACGCTTTGGGTTTCACGTATGGTAATGATGGGACTCGAAAATATGGGCGATGTTCCGTTTTCGGATGTGTTTATCCATCCGACAATCCTCGACGGCAACGGCGAACGTATGAGCAAGAGCAAAGGCAATGGTATCGACCCGCTGGATATTATCGAAACTTACGGCGCAGATGCGATGAGGTTTAGCTTGTGCCAGATGACGACCGAAAGTCAGGATTTGAAACTGCCTGTAACAAAAGACGAGCAAGGCAGAAACATCAGCGAAAAATTCGACATCGGCAGAAACTTCTGCAATAAACTCTGGAACGCTTCACGCTTTGCGATGATGAACCTCGAAGGCCTGAATTACGATGCGTTTGATGCCAAGAAACTGACGATTACCGATAAGTGGATTCTGTCAAGATTGGCACAGACGGTAAATGAAGTTTCGACGATGTTGGATAAATTCCAGGTCAGCGAAGCATTGATGTCTATTTATAGATTCTTCTGGAACGATATGTGCGACTGGTACGTCGAATGGATTAAGGTTCGGATTCACGATGATTCGCAAAAGGCTGTGCCGCAGAATGTGCTGGCGTTTATACTGGATTTGACGCTGCGAATGCTGCACCCGTTTGTGCCGTTCATTACCGAAGGCATTTATCAAAAGCTGAACGAATTTGCTCCCAAACGCGGCCTGAAAGGCATTTTTGAAATTTCCTCGGCAAATGCGTTAATTATCGCCGATTGGCCGAAGGGTCTGGATAAGTTTATTGATGCAAAAACCGAAGCGGACATTACCGCAGTTCAGGAAATCGTCCGCGCGATTCGTGAAATCAGAAATAAATACGCCGTTGCGCCTGGCAAAAAACTTGTCGCGATGGCAAACGCTCCTGCCGATATAGCGAAGAATCTCAATGACAATGCGGATTTGATTTGCGATAGAGCGGCACTTGAGAAATTCTCTGCTTCGCCTGATATTGCCAAGCCGGAGAATGCAGCCGCCGCCGTTGTTGAGCAGACACAGATATTCGTTGAAGGTTTGATTGATGCCAACGCTGAAATCAAACGCCTTGAAAAACAGCGAGATGAAATTCTCAACGGCGTGAAAGGCAATGAGTCAAAATTAAATAACGCAAACTTTATTAGCCGTGCCAAGCCGGAAGTTGTCGAGCAGACAAAACAAAGACTGACGGAGTTGAAAGAACAGTTAGCCGTTATCGAAAAGAATTTAGCGGAACTTAAATAAATTGTTGTTATAAACCCCGTCATCACTATGACGGGGTTTATAACAACAAAAGGAAACTCTGTGGCAAATATTGCGGTTGAATTATCTCGAATAATAATTGACGAGACCAGTGACCAGCAGGTTATCGTTCTTAAAGAAAAGAATGGCAGTCGCTATCTGCCGATAATTATCGGCATTGTCGAGGTAATGGCTATTGACCGCAAACTGAAAAAAATCGAAACGCCCCGCCCGCTGACGCATGATTTGCTGTATAATACCATTCACGCAATGGGCGCAAAGATTGAAAAGATTGTGATTGACGACATTAAAAACCATACCTATTACGCAACGATACATCTGAACGTCAGCGGAGAAAAGGTAGAAGTTGATTCCCGCCCCAGCGACGCCATCGCGCTTTCCGCAGGAACAAAGATCCCGCTTTTTGTGGCGGAACACGTCTTTAGTAAAGGGTAAAATCGAATGAAAACTCAAAACACGAAGGAGATAAGGGGTGGAACAGAAAGATATTCAAAAACGAAAAGAACAACAACACACCGCCATCTGTGTTATATACATATGCGTTATTGTTTGCCTTTCATGTGGATTGGGGTATGGAACTTTATCTGTAATATACCCTGCAATTAAGGGATACAATGCAGTACATAACTGGTCAAAGCAGAATTGCACCATTATCAAAACAGATGTTACGACTCACAAAACCACCGACCGTAGCGGCCGCGGCTACCTAATTAATATTATATATTCATACAATTACAATGGAAAAGATTACTCGTCAACTCAATATGACTTTCAGGACATCTTCTTTAAACAGTTTTACCCAACGCATAAAACCGCAAATTCCATTATCGCAAAATACATGGTAAATGGTATATATAGCTGTTATGTAAACCCTCAAAACCCTTCGCAGGCAGTGTTAAGTACCACTTTGTATAAACCTTTAAAAAAAGTTATTGTCTCTGCAGGGCTTATTTTCTTTGGGGCAATGTTAGCTTTTTTTGGCATACGAGAAAAAAACAGAATGAGAACATTTGAAGAATGTTTGCCTTTAAATAAAACACTTCCTAAAATATACAGTTCAACACCTGTTCGTCTTGGGTACTTCATGGGATATTTAGTAACTGCATTGGGTTTTGTGTTAATTGCTTATCTTATTGCAGACGAAAAAACCGATAAAATGGGTTATGTAATCATTTTGGCAATTTTAGGCACTCCCGCTATCGTATGTCTCTGTTTAGCATTAAACAGGCTGTATAAGGTTTTTCTCACGCCGGTACACATCACATTCCATTCAACAAATTTGAGGATCGGCGAAACATTGAGAATCGACTTGAAAATCGGAGGAAAAACCGAAAATATTTCCGCTCTAATGCTTGAAATTAACTGTCAGGCGGCAATTATAGATGAAAACACAAAAAAATCTGTGGATAAGACTTTGTACTGCGATTGTCAAAACATTGTTAACAATATAAAAAATGGTTCAGCCGCCTTTATCATTCCGCATACTCCCGAAGTTGAAAAGGCAGTTGATTTGCAGGCCAGATGGATTTTAATTTTTACAGCCATAGGCGATAAGACATCGTACTTCCGCGATGAATATGAATTTGAAGTTTATGCAAAATAATTTTTTTGAATTAAAAACTACCAAACCAACCCATCCCCTTGAAGTTTTTCTGTGTTAATTTTCCTTCTACTTTTATACAAGTAAACATGTAAAAATTCCATAGCATAACACCCCATGATCAATGAAAACACTGCCATAAACAATAATCTCATGGCAATCTTATGCCCAAAATCGTCAATATCTGGCGAAATCATTAAAAACACTCTAACGAAACAAATGATCCCATTAGCTACCCCGTAAATTATGGTTATACCCGCAGAAATTTTCAGCCAAATTGGACATAATCCTTTTAAGCTTTTGCCAAAAAACCACTCATCCCCTTGTCGTATATCGTAAGTCAGCAGCAATCTTACCCCTGTCGATAAAACCATACAAATATTCAATATAATTGCTGCGGCATTAGAAGGGAAATCTAAACAAAGGAATATGGAAACATATGCAAATAAACTTGCTAAAAAACCTAACAAATCAAACCACAATAAAACTACCATTCAACTCTCTCCTAATTTATGTTCAGGTGTTTATGAAGTTTTTTCTGTTTCCTTCGGCGCAAAAATGCTTGTCAAAATCAGCAACCCCACCGCAACGGTCAGCATTGAATCGGCAATGTTAAACGCGGGAAAATGATGGTCACCGTAATAAAAATCCAGAAAATCTCGCACCCTGCCGTTGTTGAAAATCCGGTCGTACATATTTCCGCATATACCGGCGGCAAACAAGCCCAATGCAATTACAACAATCATCTGCAATTTACGGCTAAAAAGGAAAATCCCCAGCACAACCATTATCGCGATAATGGAAATAACAACAAGCGTAACTCGTTTGTCGGACGCAATGCCCCACGCCGCTCCGCGATTTTCCACCATTACAAACTGAAACAGACCGTTGACAACACTGTAACACTGTGAAGGAAGATTTTCGAGCCATTTGAACATAAGCGATTTGCTGATTAAATCAGAAGCCAAACCAATGAAGAAAATCGGCCAGAAAATCAGATGTGCTGTCAATGTTTTATGCATTTCAAAATTCATATTTAGAATTTGTTTTTAAGTCTTTGTTAAACACAAGCACAAGTCGATTTATATTAAATATCAAAATTAAAATATCAAAATGACAAATCAAAATTCAAATATAATTTTGACAACGCTTTTTCACCATTGTCATTTTGATTTTTAATTTTTGATTTTTTCGACGAACAAGTCGGTATCATTCACGCTGTGGTATTAATATTTAGTTATTTTTCCGGCTGGTATTTTCTGTAAAGTTTCAGCAAATTATCCTGTGCCGGGTTCAAATCCAGAGACTTGCTCCAGTGAGTAAGTGCCTTCTGTTTTAAATCGTTGGCATCCGCAGACTCGAAACTATCCTGAATTCTATACTTCATCATATACGCAACGCCGAGGCCTTTTTGTGCACGCCAATCATCAGGACTAACCGCAACGGCTTTTTCATAGCTGCCGACCGCGAGGTCAACTTCGCGCAGTTTCAAATAAACATAGCCCAAATGTCTGAACGCCAGAGTGTTCTGCGGCTCGGTCGCGACAACCGATTCGAGATACGAACGTGCTTCCTCGAGTTTACCTGCCTGCAAATACGCCGCGCCGAGCGAGAACATCGTATTGGGATCGCTGCCGTCGAGTTCGAGCGATTTTTTGTACGACTCGATAGCCATTTCATTATCTTTGCGGGCGGTATAAATATCGCCCATCAACTTTTCAATATCGCTGTCTGTCGGGTCGAGGTCTTTGGCCGTCTTGCCGAATTCCAGTGCCGATTCGTAATCGCCAATCTTATAATACGACTCGGCTGCACTGCACAGTGCCGATGTATTCTGCGGGTCGAGCGAACAGGCCTTTGCGTAAGCGCCGGCCGCCGAGTTGAAATCCTCCATACCGCGATATGCCCTGCCAAGATTGCAGAAATCGTCGAACGACCACGGATTCAATTCGGTCGCTTTTTTGTACGCTCCAACGCTTTCGTTGAACCTGCTCTGACGGAGATAAATATTGCCCATCAGAGAATACGCAAGTGCGAAATCAGGTTTGCTCTGAACAGCCTCATTCAGTTTGGAGATAGCCAAATCAGGATTATTCGTCTCGCTCAAAGTGATAGCGTCAACATAAAGACTTACGGACGGGTCTTTTTGGGCGGTCTGCTTGGCTGACTTTTGAGCCTTTTCAGTTTTGGCGGGCTTTTCAACCTTCGCAACCTTGTCAGCTTTATCTGTTTTGACAGATTCTTCGCAGCCGACGAAAAGAAACGCACACATTACCAAAACTAACAGCCGAAAAACATTGAACCGTAGCTTTTCAGACATTTGACAATCCTTTCATCTTACGTTTAGTACTATTTTGCATCCAGAATAAAACCTCGGCCAATTATAACAAAGCAAAACCTGCTGTCAAAACGTTTTATGAAAAAATATAATAATATAAAAGTACGCGATGCACGCAAAGTTGTTCTTGCAAAAACAGGTTTTTAAGGATATAAATGCGGCTGTTGTTTATTTAATAAGTTCAAGGAATAAAATGAGATACAGCAAAGCGCTTATACCAACGGTCAAAGAAGTACCCTCCGATGCGGAGATTCCGAGTCATCAGTTGATGATTCGCGCAGGATTAATGCGTAAACTCGCCAGCGGAACATATACTTACCTGCCTTTGGGCTGGAAAATTTTGACAAAAATTATGAACATCGTGCGTCAGGAAATGAACGCAAGCGGCGCACAGGAAATTCTTATGCCATCCGTTCAACCGATGGAGCTTTGGCAGCAGACCGGCAGAAGTGTCGATTACGGTCTGACAATGGCACACTTCACCGACCGCCATGGCAGGGAAAACGTACTTGCTCCTACCGCCGAGGAAGTCGTAACGAATCTCGCTGCCGGCGAAATAAATTCGTACAAACAGATGCCGATGAATATCTATCAAATCAGCTTCAAATTCCGCGACGAGTTCCGCCCGCGTTTCGGCGTTCTGCGTTCGCGCGAATTCATAATGAAAGACGCATATAGTTTCCACGCGGACGAAAAAAGTCTCGATGAAACCTATAAAGTAATGTACGAAACATACAAAAGAATCTTCAGCAAATGCGGCCTGAAGTACGCGATTGTCGAAGCCGAGTCCGGCGAAATGGGCGGCAGCGGTTCGCACCAGTTTACAATCCCCTGTGAATCAGGCGAAGACGTCATTGTTCAAACCGAAGACGGCAGCTACGCAGCGAACATCGAGAAAGCCCCCGTCGATGCCCTGCCCGCAGTCGCAAGAAACAAAACATATAAACCCGTCGAAGAAATTCACACTCCGAACCAGAAAACAATCACGGAGATTTGCGAATTTCTGAAAGTTGACGCCAAAACGCTAATTAAATCGCTCGTTTACAAAAGCGGCACGGAAATAATCCTCGCTCTTGTCCGAGGCGATTTCGAAATAAATCCTGAAAAGCTCCGTTCAACTGTCGGCAAATCAATAGAGCTGGCGGACGAGAACACCATTAAAACGCTGACTGGCGCAGAAGTCGGTTTTGCCGGCCCGGTTGGTCTGACGCAGAAAATCAACAAACTCATCATCGACCATTCGGTGCTGACGATTGAAACAGCCGTTACCGGCGCAAACAAGACCGATTACCATATTAAGAACGTCGTGCCGGGCAGAGATTTCCCGATTGAAGGCAAAAATATAATTGTCGCTGACGTTCGCAACGCTGTCGATGGCGATACATATCGCGGCATAAAACTTACATTCAAAAGAGGCATTGAAGTCGGACAGGTTTTCAAACTCGGAACAAAGTATAGCGCAAAACTCAACGCGAAATTCCTCGATAAGGATGGAACGGAAAAGCCGTGCATTATGGGCTGCTACGGCATCGGCATTAACAGAATCGCAGCGTCAGCTATTGAAACGATGTACGATAAGGACGGCATTATCTGGCCGATTAACATCGCGCCGTATGAAGTGATTATCGTACCGGCAGGCAACACAGAGCCGGTTCTCGCCGCGGCCGAGAATTTATATAACGAATTGAAAGCTGCCGGCGTTGAGGTATTGATTGATGATAGAGACGAACGCGGCGGCGTGAAATTCAAGGACGCTGATTTGATTGGTATTCCGATTCGGATTACAATCGGCGCAAAATCAATCGCCGAAGGAAACGCGGAAATAAAACTCCGCAGGGAAGCCGAAAACAAAAAAGTCGCTCTTGCTGAAGTAAAAGCAAATATTCTAACGATCATTGAAAACTTAAAAAACGAGTGCTGATAACAATGAAGTGTCCGGAAAAATCGGACAGTTGAAACAGCAAAACAGCTGATAAAAGTTATAAAAGAAACTCTGTGTTCTCTGTGAACTCTGTGGCTATAAATGTGGACGCTTAAAAAACCTGACCCGGTAAAATTAGTTGTCGGCATACTTGCCTGCGACGAGAAATCGTTGGCGGTATCGGTCGATATGCTCAAGGCAAAGTTCGGCGTCTGTGATTTTGAAAGTCCGACCTGGCCGTTTACGCATACGAAATATTATGCCAACGAAACCGGAACTGCGATTGTGAAAAAGTACATAGCGTTTGAAAGTTTGATTTCGCCGGACAAGATGGCGGACATCAAACTCAAGACGAATAAAATGGAAGAAAAACTGGCGAAAATGCTCGGTTCAAATTTGAGCAGGCCGGTAAATCTCGACCCCGGTTACATGGAGCCGTCGAAATTAGTACTGGCAAGTACGAAAAATTTTTCGCACAGAATTTACATCGGCAAAAAAATATGGGCAGAAGTTACGCTCGTTTACAGTAAGAAATGGATTTCGTTCGATTATACTTTCCCTGACCACAAGGAAGACCGCTATCACGCGTTTTTCAGTCAGGTTCGGGAAAGAATCGTAAAACAATTACATTGCGTTTAAAAAATTGTTAGCCTCTCGATTTATTCGAGGGGTTCATAATCCGCCGCAGGCGGATTATGATCATGGACGTTTTTTTGTATGAATTAAGGCAATAAATTATGGCAGAATCATTAGCTGTGTTTTGTGTGCTTTGTTTTGTAACGGCATTTACGATGTCGCTGCTGTTGACTATTCCATCGAAAAGATTCGCGGTCAAAAGAGGCCTGATATCACATCCCAAAGACGACCGTTTCCACAGCAAAGCCATACCGATGGGCGGCGGAATTGCGATTTTCTTTACAATGCTCATTCTGTGTCTGTCGGCGGTTGTTTTTATTAAGCTGCTTGTTCACGATGGCACAACAAGCCTTTTCGGCAGAAATTTCGAACTGTACATCGAAGGTTTCGCCGGCAAATTTAACGAACTCCTCATAATCCTCGGCTGCGCAGCGATTTTATTCGTTCTTGGACTTTGGGACGATTTTAAAAACCTCAAGCCCATACACAAACTTATCGTCGAGTTCGCCGCGGCATTTACTGTCGCGTATTTTGCGGACGTGCGAATGGAATTTTTTATCGACAGCAGAATCTACGCATCCGCGTTAAGCTCGATATGGCTCGTACTCATCATAAATGTATTCAACTTTCTCGATAATATGGATGGCGCAAGCGCAGGAATCGCCGCGATTGTCTCGATGATTATTTTCATCGTGGCGACACTTTCGCAGCAGGCGTTTGTCGCCGGTTTTTCGATGATGCTGGCAGGCACACTGACCGGATTTTTGATTTTCAATTTTTGCCCCGCCTCGATTTTTATGGGCGACGCCGGCTCGCTTGTCATCGGTTTTTTCATTGGTATGCTGACAATGAAAACGACATATTATAACGAAGCCGAAGACATTCGCTGGTATATCGTGTTAATGCCGCTGGTCATACTGGCGATACCGCTTTATGATTTTATCAGTGTAACCGCCCTGCGTCTGCATCAGAAGAAAAGTCCGTTTGTCGGCGACACACAGCATTTTTCACACAGACTAAAACGTCGCGGCCTGAACGAAGTGCAGACCGTTCTGATGCTTTATCTGGCTACAATCACCACAGGCCTTGGCGCCGTAGTGCTCAAGGAATCAACCTGGCCTTACGGGTTGCTGGTGTTCCTGCAAACTGTTATGGTGCTGGCGATAATCGCCGTCCTCGAATCAACAGGTAATAATGAAAAAAAACATACAAAATAAACTATCCGCTCCGAATATTTTCTTCGTTCTGTTTCTCTGTATAATCGCTTTCAGATTAAGTTTCACAGAAAACATCTCTATCGATTCTTTCAGTCTGGCAGGGATATATTTCGATAATCTCATCAGCATTATTATTTCCTGCGTTTTGATAATCGCCTCGGTAGCCTGGTTTTCGGTTTTATTCTGGAAAGGCAAAACCTATAAATACAGCGGACTTGAAATTGGCGCTGTAATCTTTTTGGCTGCTGCCGTTATCAGTTTCTTCTGCGCATCCAACAAAAGAGCTTCGCTGAATGATTCATTAACAATATTAGCTGTCATAACCTCGGCGATTACGCTCGTACAGCTTCTGGACAGCGAAACAAAAAAGAAAATCCTGCTGTTTTTCATTATTGCCGCTGCGATTTTGAATGTGTACCAGTGCATTGACCAGAACACCACCGGCAACAAAATGATGATAGAAGAATACAAGGCCAACCCAAAACAGCAGCTTCAGGCTCTCGGCATCGAACCGGATACGTTTGCGCAAATGCTCTACGAACACAGACTGAACTCCAAAGACGTCAAGGGCTTTTTCTCCACAAGCAACAGCGCAGGCAGCTTTTTTAATCTGGCATTATTTTCAGCTATTGCCGTTTTTGCCGGCGGAATTAAAAAACACAAAAAAGATTTAAAGACCATTGCTTTCCCCGTGATTATTATTGCGGTGCTCATTTTGGGATTGATTCTAACGGCCAGCAAAGGGGCGTTAGTGTCTCTCGCCATTGCACTTTTTGTTTTGTGCTGCATTTATTTGTTTGGAAAATTTATCAATCGGCACAAAGTATTAATCATCGGCGCCGCTACCGCTGTGTTTATCGGCGCAGTTTTGCTTATGATTTCTTACGGCATCAGGCACGATACCCTGCCGGGCGGCAACTCGATGCTTGTAAGATGGGAGTACTGGACGGCCGCAAGTGAATTAATCGCGGATAATTTCTTCACCGGCATCGGCGGCAACAATTTCGGCACTCATTACACGCAATACAAAGCCGCGAAATCGCTCGAAACAGTCCGCGATCCTCATTGCTTTATATTAACGATATTCAGTGGTTATGGCATCATCGGCCTGACAGGCTTCCTGACCTGCCTGCTTGTTCCGGTTTTCAGGGCCATGAAAAAAACATCGCAAATAGGCGACAACACAAAAAATATTTCTGAAACACTGAAAAAAGTCGCGATACCTGCGGTTTTAGTTCTGATATGTTTACGGCCGTTAGCAATCAGAAGCGGACTCGGCTCGCAAATCGATGTAATGATTTATGTTGTTGCCATGCTGTATGTCGCGCCCGTTTTTCTCTTTGCGGTAGTACTGTGGGTAATCGCCAGAAGCAAAAAATGCTGCGAAGAATTTTCGATTAAACGCGCCGCTCTGCTTTGCGGAATTTTAGCGGTCGTTCTGCACAATCTCATCGATTTCGGCATTTTTGAGCCGGGCATTTTAATGTCGTTATTCGCCGTTATCGCCTTGACAGCGTCTTATGACGAGCATCATATTGTGCAGTTGAAAATGAAATATAAATATATTCCGTTGAATTTAACAATCGTGATTTGCGCGGTTTGCTTTTGGCTTTTCATAATACCGGCGGGTAAAACTGCGGTAAACGTCGAGACCGCCAAAAAAATTTCCTCTTACGGTTATCTCGAACAGGCCGCCGTTTTGGCCGCCGACGCGATGGACGCCGATGTTTTGAATCCTTCTGCCGCGAATCTTAAAGGTACGATTGAAAGGTATCTCTATCAGGCTAATCCGCCGGAAAACAAAGCAAAACTTATGGATGCGGAAAAGTCCTTTATGACGGCAATCGACAGAGACCCTGCCGATTTTAAAAATTATGAAAAACTTTCAGAAGTGTATCAATTGCTTGCCGAGGCCAATCCTGACCGGTGTGCCAAATGGTTCCAGAAGGCTCTTGACGCCCTAAATCAGGCCATAATACGGTATCCATCAGGCAGCGAACTGCATCTCAAGGCCGCGGCACTCGCGCAGCAGTTGAATGAAACAGACGAGGCAATTGAGCATTACATCCAGACAATAGCGATTGAAGACGCTTACCGCGAAGAGTTTAAAATTATGTATCCGGACAGGGAAATGTTCAGCAGAATCGGAGAAATTAATTATAATTTCGCCAAACAAAGGCTCGAACAATTAAAAGAAAAATAGTCGTTTATAGTGTTTAGCCCTGCCAACATTACAATCCCCCTTGCGGGAACATTGGCAGGGTTTATAAAATAAAAAAAATGGGATAATTATGAAATTAAAAATGTTTATACTGTTATTGTTTACGGCGGTCTGTTTTGCCGGGCCGGATATGACAAAATCGGTAGTAATGATTCAAATTGTAAAACAGCCTTACGATTATGCCACGCCATGGAAGCAGACGTCCATTTCACAGGGCGTCGGCTCCGGCTTTATCATCGAAGGCAACAGAATCCTAACAAACGCGCACAACATCTCCGACAGCCGGTTTATTATTGTCAAAAAAGAAAATTTCGCGAAAAAATATCCCGCAACGGTCGAGTTCGCCGGCCACGACTGCGATTTAGCGATTTTAAAAATCGCGGACGAAACCTTTTTCGATGGAATGCAGCCATTGGCAATTGGCGGTCTTCCAGAAGTCAACCGTACAGTCGAAACTTACGGTTTTCCGATGGGCGGCACTCATATAAGCGTAACGAAAGGCATTGTCTCACGAATTCAGACCGATATGTACGCACACAGCGGTGCGGACGGCCATCTTGTAGTCCAGACCGACGCGGCAATCAATCCCGGCAACAGTGGCGGCCCGGTAATACTTGACGGCAACGTCGTAGGCGTCGCTTTTCAGGGTATCCGGCAGGCCGACAACATCGGCTATATGATTCCGACAACAATAATTAATCATTTTCTGCTGGATGTAAATGATGGCAGATATGACGGCTTTGGCTCGCTGGGCGTAAGCATTTTTGAAGGTCTGCACAACGAAAGTTACAAGGAATATCTCAACCTGCCAGCCGATACCGAAGGCGTCGTTGTTACAGCGGTAACACTCAACAGTTCTGCGGAAAACGTACTGCGGAGAAACGACTGCATTACACAAATCGATAATTACGCTCTTGACAACGATGGCATGATTGTGATTTACGGCCAGAAGTATTCGCTTTCCGAAGCGGTCGAAGCGAAACAAATCGGCGAAACTGTAGATGTCGTTTTCTGGCGCGACGGCAAAAAGCAAACCGGTCAATTAACAATTCAGCTCAACAGGCCGGTGTTCGAGTTCGCCAGATTATATGATGCTCGTCCGCCTTATGTCTGCTTTGCGGGTCTTACGTTCGTATCGGCAAACAGAAACTTTCTCGAAACTTGGGGCCGTGAATGGATGAAAGATATTCCGCATATCCTGCGTTATCTCATGAGCGAATCACAAACGCTCAACACCGACAAGCTGCGAAAGGAATATGTAGTGCTTTCCGAGATATTGCCCGACCAGATAAATCTCTACGACGGCGATTTTCTCAATAAACCGCTTGAAAGCATCAACGACCAGCCTGTAAGAAGCCTCGAAGATGTGCGCAAAGCGTTCAGGAACAAAGACTGCGAATTTTTTATCGTAAAGTTTATAAGCTCCGATATCCCGCTGCTTTTGGACGCCAAACAGGCTCATCAGCAGAACGACGCGATTTTGAAAAAATATAATGTACCGTCATGGACTTATCCGGAGGAGCAGTTATGAAAAAGACATTTATAATTATTTTGATTTGTGTTTCATCTTTTTCCGTTTTTGCAAAAGACATTTCGGAAAAATTAAAAGATTCGATTGTATATCTTCAGATTACATATCACGGTTACGGACAATATACGCCGTGGAAGACTTCTGAATTATCGGAAGGTTTCGCGGTCGGCTGCGCAGTTGACGGCAATAAGGTTATCACCATCGCATCGAGCGTCGCCGACGCCAAGCTAATACAGGCCAGAACGGCAAACCAAAACGATTTCATCCCCGCCCAAATTTTGACCGTAGATTATGAAAGCAACCTCGCGTTGATTGAGCTGGATTCAAATTCGCTTACAAAACCGTTCAAGCCGCTTGCGTTCAGCGAAAAATACGTCAAAGGCGCCGGCGTCAGTTTCTACTGGCTTTCCGCCGACGGCAGAATGTACAACGGCAGAGGCTTTCTCGACAGAGTAACCGTCGAAAGCACCGCTGTCTTCTGTTCACAAACGCTTACGTTCGTTGCGGCAGGAATATCAGAAACGACGAATCTCGGACAATTATACTGCCTCGAAGACCGGCCTGTCGGCATCGCGAGCCTTTCCGGCAAGGAAAAAGAAGGCAATATCATTCCCGCTCAAATTATTAATCGCTTTTTGGCAGATGCCCGCAACGGCAAGTATAACGGAATAGCGATGAAAGGTTTCGAGGCATCCGCTCTGGTTGACCCGGCGATGCGAAAATATCTGAAAATACCCAATGATGTGCAGACCGGCGTTTATGTCGCGAACGTTTACACTATCGGAACCGGAAGCGACGTTCTCAAATCAGGCGACGTACTGCTCGGCATTGACGGATATTCAATCAATCCTTACGGAAGATACGAAGACCGGAGATTCGGCACGCTCGCATTCGACAGCCTCATAACCGGCAAAACCGCAGGCGACGCGATTACATTTGAAGTCTGGCGAGACGGCAAAAAACAAATTCTAAACGCCGTCGCAAAAAGATTCAACGCTTCCGATATGCTCGTGCCATGGTATGAATTCGACACACAGCCCGAATACGCGATTGTTGGAGGCTGCATCCTGCAGAAACTTACAAAAAGTTATATGGCAGGCAGAGGCGAAGACTGGCAGGGAAAAGTCGAGCCGCATCTTTATAATTATCTGATTAACGAAGCGTTCAAACCGACTGACCAGCGCAGAGACCTCGTAATTTTAAGTTACTGTATGCCGGCGAATATCAACATCGGCTATCAGAACTTGAGTCAGTACGTTGTCGATAAAATCAACGGAATGAAAATCTGCAGAATGAGCGACATCCCAAAAGCTCTTGCACTAAATCCTGATGCCAAATTTATCGTCATAGAGTTTGAAATGTCCCAGCCCGCGATTGTTTTAGACAGAAGTCAGCTCGATTACGCCGCTAATTCCATTGCTCAAGTTTACGGCATCGACAAAATGATGAATATAAAGTAGGAATACCAAACAATAAAATCAGTGAAATCTGCGTAATCTGTGATTATAAACGTTTGTAGGGTGGGCTTTAGCCCACGCAGTTAAAATATGAAAATTGAAATTTCTTACGGCAAAGGCAATATCGGTTTCGACATTCCGGAACAGAATCTGGCCGGCATTATCCGACCTGGAAAATCGCAGCCGCCATTAACCGCCGACCAAATTGACCGTGCAATATTAAATAATGAATTTACTCGCGCAGTCGAAAATAAGTATTTATGCGTACTCGTTCCGGATGGCACACGCGATTTGCCCATAAACACAGTCCTGCAATCGGCGGCAAAACTATTAAAACACGCCCGCCGTATCAGGTTCATCATCTGCACAGGCACACACAACGCCAAAACCGAACAGAATGATGTGTTGATTGAAAAAATCAGTTCGCTTATGAACGACCGCGGAATCAAAAACTTCGACATCGTCGCGCACGATTGCGAAAAAGCCGAATTCATCGACGCAGGTACAACGAGCAGACAAACGCATGTTTTGTACAACGCGGCAATTAAAGACGCCGAAATTTTCCTTGCGTTGAGCGATGTCAAGCATCATTATTTCGCCGGCTATTCGAATCCCGTAAAAAATCTCGTGCCCGGCGTATGCGCATACAAAACAACCGAGCAAAATCACAGTTTGAGTCTCGATGAGAACTCACACTTCGGCAAACATCCGTGGCACTTAAATAAAGATGTGAGAAACAATCCACTCGCCGCCGACCAGACCGAAGCGATGGAAAAAATCATCGGCGACCGACCGTTTTGGGCAATCACAATGATTAGCTCAAACAATAAAATCAACTGGCTGCAATTCGGCAAAGCGAAAGAAACAGCCGCCGCAGCCTTCGCAAAAGCGGATGAATGGAATATTTATAAAGTACAACCCGTTGAGCGAATGATTGTTTCGTGCGGTAAATCACCAAATGATATAGACCTTTACATCGCCCAGCGTGCGCTGGAACTTACAAAACAGGCGATAATCGACGGCGGAGAAATTTTGTTTGCCGCCGAGTGCGAAAAAGGCGTCGGCGCGGAACGCACAATGCCTCATTTCTGGAATTTACTGATTAAGCCGATGGATGAAATTTTCGCGCAGGTAAAAAATAAACCGTATAAATTATTCAGCCACAAGCCGCTGCGTTTTGCCGAGATGATTAAAAGACTGCGAAAGCTCTGGCTGTATTCCAAATTGCCTGCCGAGATGATAAAAGCCGCCCATCTGCACCCTGCCGAAAACATGCAAACCGTGATTGATGAATGGATAAAAGAAAAACCGAACGTAAAAATCCTCGTCGTTGGCGGTGCAAACAAGTTGGCCTTAAGAGTGTAATTCCCTCATTTCGCACAAATCCGTATTCAGCAGAAACGTTTTAAACGGTTCTTTTTTTAATATTGAAAAATTCAGCGGCGTGTATTCTTCATCGCCGTTTTCGATAACGAATTTATCTCTCGCCATCGCAGCCAATACCAGGCCGTTTGGCGTAAACGGACTGTAAAAATGCCGTCTTTTGTTTGATATGTAATATGCACCGCAGTATTGCCCTCTTTTGCTGTTAATACTTACACCCATAAATCCTGTCGAATTTTTCAAAACGCGGTTGAGCATATTTTGCCGATGCGTCACTATTCGCAGATTGCTTTTGCGATTATCCAAAGGATTTCTATTGATATGATCTACTACCTGTCCCTTCTTGGCGTTTGTGATTACCCGTGCAAGTGCTGTGGTTTTTCGTGTTTGGCGGTTGCGAACAAACACCTGCCCTGCCTTGCTGATTATGAGTGTTGATTTTAGTATTGCAGGATTATAGAACACATCCGCATCGAGTATAACATTTTTGCCTGCTGTTTTTCTGATAATACAGTTGGAAATGGTTGGTTTAGTCACAGGATTCCCCTTTCTATATAGGGATGAATCATGCGCGTTTTTTCACTGAAATTTGAATTGATGCTTTTTATGAAGTAATTAAATCATAAAAATTTTAAAACTGCGCCGGTAAACACTTGCGCTTTTATTGTTAGCACATCGACCTTTGCCTGGGGTTACGTTTTGTTTAGCCGTTGTCGGTACGACAACGATATTTAACCTGCCGTTCCACGGCAGGTTCGTTAAACCAAAAAATTCCAAAAAATATTAAATATTAAGGCTATCTCTACAAATGTAAAAATCAGAGCCATGAGCGTCAGCGATTGGTAATTCGTTCGTTAGCCCCGCGATTATTATCCGCCATTGGCGTGATATTCGAGGGGTTTGTTTACTAAATACAAAATGCAATATACAAAATACACAAAAAAATCAGTAAAGCTTGTCCTCGCAAAGGCGGGGATCTGCGTAATCAGCGATTATTTTTTTAGCGCCTTCGTGGCTATCAATCAACTCGTTTGAGAATCATTATCCAGCTTTCAGGCTTTTGCGGCTTGACATCGGAATCCCAGTGATATACCACTTCCCCCTTTTCTTTGAAAATTTCTACAAGCGCAATCTGCCGGTAATGTTCCGGAAAATATGAGTCCGCCCATTGAAAGATTAATTTCGAGCAGCCGGCAAAAGGCATCCACGAATCGACCGTTTTAACAACGACTATAAATCTTGGTTTACCGGCTTCGATTTGACTGATCATTTCCTGCTGCATCTGCACTGCGAACGGCTGGTTTTCCATCAGCGGATAGGTATAGATAAACGAAGTCGCCGAGCGTCTTTGAGAATAAAAATAAATCTGCGGCTCCGAACCGAAGACCACAATTTTATCGTCTTCGTTAGAGCGGGCTTTAATATATTCGGCAACTCGCAGTGTTTCGGGAAATGGAAAACCGCCATACATCACTCGTGAAATCATTTCCGGGTCGGTCAGCATAAAACATTTACGCTGCGAAAGAAAACAATACGACCAGGCAAGCAGAATCACAAGAGCCGCGGCACAAGCCCGTTTCCTGTCGGATTTGAAAATATTTGAAACGAACAGCACACCTGCGCCGGCAAGAATCGACAGCATCGGCAGGAAAAGTACAAAATAATGATTGCGAAAATACAGCCCTGGACACAGCGATAAAAATGAACATATCAAAAACGTAATCAGAAACACTCTATGTTTACGCAATCGTTTATCATATATACTGCCGATAAGCCCTGCCAACCCAAGCAGCCAGATAAAAACCGCTGACGGAACTATCTTGGACAGCGTTTCCTTCAGCAATCCAAACCCATCGGCGTATGAATTTAGACTGACATAATGCCTGGCGTAATCGAAAGTCCAAAACCAGAATTTGCCAAATACCCCGCTCTGCCACAGAATCACACAGGTAACGAGGAACGGCAGAATCACAAAAAACGAATAAACCAAAATCGGAAAGAGGAAGCGACCGGTAAATAATTTATTAGCCCCCTGACCTGTGCAGGGGGGTTGTCGTAGCGGAAGTAATTTCAAAAACAGAAAACAATACCCAAATAGAATAAACCCGATGCCGTGCTGCTTCATCATAAACGCGACACCCATCAGTAGCCCGCCAAAGATTAATTGCCATATTTTCTGACTCTCCGCAAATTTAACCAAAAGCAGAATCGCGGCTATGGCAGGCAGAACAACAAAATTCTCGGCGTTAGCCGTTGCCTGAATATTGATACTCATTGAGGTGATTGCAAAAAAAACCGCCGCCGCGGTCGCTGCAATTTTACCGAAAAGTTTTTTCGAAAGATAATAAATCAATATGATTGACGCCGCGTTGATAAGCAGCACGCCGAAATGGATTGCAAGGTGGTTTTGCCCGAACACCGCCATTATCGCTGCGTAAGCCGCGTAAATGCCGGGCATTTTCATATTGTACGCCAACTGGTAAGGCGGAACGCCCTGAAGCATTAACTGACCCGCGTAAGCGTATTCACCCTCGTCTCGTTCGAGCGGCGCAGCAAGCATCCTAATCCGGACAAACACGGTTACGACCATAACCATCGCCAAAATCAGCATCAGGAAAAATTTAAACGCTTTACTATTCACTTCGGCGGATTCATCTGTCATTGCATTGCACCCGCATAATCCTTTCTTTCGAAAATATATATCCGGGAGCTTTTGGGCGACACAACAGCGTCTGTTCCCCAGTAATACAATGTTTTCCCAGGCAAAATTTCCACAAGTCCGATTGAGCGATAATGTTCCATATATTGCTCAAACCATGTAAAAATCAGCATTTCAGATTTTGGCAGT